>CBIHQO010000088.1:0-12654 GCA_966211735.1 uncultured Schlesneria sp. | reverse complement strand
ACATTGTGGACTTGATCTTCGTTTCTGAAATCATCGTGGTTGATTTCACGGGCAAGAACCCAAACGTCATGTACGAAACCGGGATCGCCCATACTCTCGGCAAACATGTAGTCCCGATTACTCAATCCATCGAGCATGTTCCCTTTGATCTGCAGTCTCATCGGGTATTGCAGTACCACCCCAACCAAGAGGGACTGGCGAAGCTCACAAATGATCTGGCTCCACGGCTGAAAACGCTCACTCAGGGTCACTCGTGGAAACCGATGGTCACATAACGCCCCACCAATCCTCTCTGCTTGACTTCATCCACCGGATCAACACAGCGTCCGAGGCGAATCCCCTTTTCAGACGATCCCTACAAGGTTTCATCTTTGAATACGGCTGGTGGTATGCGCCGGTCACAGTATCAGAAGAAATCGCCGCTGGAACACGGAAGCAATGCTTCACGAATGCTGCCGAATTAGCACTGCCAGATTGCTCGCTAGTTTACTGTGAGGGTTACGCAGTCTTCAAAACAGGTCATCCAACACTTCATACTTGGGTCACGGACGACAAAGGCAATGCCATCGACAACACATGGCCGACTCCGGGCATTGCCTACGCTGGCGTCCCATTCACGTGGGAATTCGTGATGGCGACGACGAAGAAGAATCATGCCTTCCTCAGTTTGCTTGAAGACTGGCAAAACAAATGGCCGCTCCGTGGCGATTTGGGGGATCGTCCCGAAGAATGGCTGGATGGGACAGGGGATGGAGAGCGTTGGAGTACCTGGCTGAACAAGGTACACCACTCTCTGACGTCGTATCGCTCGGCATTTTGGCGCTGTCTGGAATCGCAAGAAGTATGAATAGACACCGAACACACCAGATTGACGAACTCGCCCAAGCCGTCTTGCGTGGATCACTTCCGCCGACTTGGGTGATAAACCGACAGGAACTTGATTATGCCAAAGACTTTCTGGTTGAGATTGGAGACGAAGACGGCGAGCTTACTGGAAGCAGTTTTTACGTTCAGTTGAAGGGCCAAGATGAGGTCAAGCTCAGTTCGGATGGCTCAGTTGTCAAGTTTCCTCTCGAATCGAAGTACGCCTCGTACTACTACGAGAAAATCAAAGATCTGCCCGTTCTCCTCGTTGTCGTCGATGTGAACCAGAAGAAAGGGTGGTGGTTGTTCCTTCAGCCAGTGTTGGCTGCGGATCAGGCATGGAGGAAGAAGAAGAGCTTCACTGTCAAAGTGCCAGTGGCACATGACATCGCAGTTACAAATGGATTGCGGGCCGATGTACTCGAAGCAAAACGCTGGATGCGACTACATCATTCGGAGTCAATTCACGAGGCGGTCATTGCCCGGAAGGAACGACTCGTTCGAATTGACCCTCGTTTTGACGTGCAGGTGTCGCTTTTCAACGACCAACCCGTGTTCAACTTGAGGGCAAAAGAGGAAGTTAAGCTCAGACTGGAAATTGCTGCTGGCGATCTTGCCAGAGAGTTCAGCGACATGATCGACAAAGGCGGGTCGATCACGCTTAGACCCGGCGACATCAAAGTCACTGGAAGCAAGCTCTTCGAGCGAATGGAGACCGAAGGTTGTACTTTGGAAACAATGGTGAATATCACCGGCAGCGTAAACCTAATTTGCCGGAATTCGGAGGGCAAGGAGTTGGCACGAGTCAGTGACGTACCCGGCCAATTCAAAGGTGGTCAAAGGGAACTCTGGTTTGATGGTGAGTTGAACAATTCGCCATTGACCCTGAAGCTCGGCCCGATCGCTGAACGAGCGGGAGGCTCAGTCACACTGAAACCAAATCTCAATCGCTGGGACGGGCAACCTCTCATGCAATTGGCCTATTTTGACCGACTGCATCAGTTCTTCCACGCACTGCCGAATTCAGCGTCAACAACAATCGAGTGCGAGAAGGATGGCAATTGCATTTTTTCCGTGTCACTGCCCTTACAAAACGAACCGCTCTTCATACCGCTTGCCCGTTACCTTGATACGCTTGCAAAGGCCCGCATGATTGCGAAGCGGTTCAACGTGAATCCAGCATGGAAGATCAGGGAGTTCGATGAGGACGCTGTAGACACTGTTGACGAACTTTACGCTATTCACTTTGAGAACGGTTTGAGTCAGCCGACGCCGAATGTCAGATTTACGGCGCAGTGCATTCGAGAGACTTTCCGATTCGATATGGTCAAATTGGGAGCTGAACCATCCAATATGCGGCTGACGTCACAAGAAGTTGAGTACGAGTTCTTGGGAGAGAGGCTCAAAGTCAGTTCTTTGACGAACGAATACACGGAGATGTCGATTCATCTAATCGACGAGAAGCGTTCCAAATCGAGAAAGGGCAAAAGCGCACGCAAGCGACGGGATAAGGTGGTGAAACCTCACGACGATGTTATTCGGATTGAATTGGCCGGGACACCACAAACGGTTCGGCGAGTATGGGCCGGTGGCGAAGATCTCTTGGGGCAAGTCGTTTTGTCGCCACAAAGTAAAGTCGAGTTCCCCTGAGCGCTGTGGTTCAAATGGCCGCTCATCTTTACGACTGTATTGGGAGAGGATATGTCCAAGAGAGAAAAGGAAAAACGTGAGAGGCAGCGGCAGGCGCAGTACGAGGGCGAAAGAGCGTCAATGGAAAACTTCCGTCGACTCGCTCCAACCCTGAAGCCCGTTCTGCGGCAAGTTGGTTGCGATCTTCCTTTTTACGATTTTCTTGACAGTTATGAGGAAGAATTTAGTCGTACAGTCTCCGTGGCTATGCGGGAGTTTCCTTCGCTTTTGGGGATTCACGAAGTCGATGAGAATGAATTCGTCGATATGAATTGGACCAAGTATGGGGCAGACGGACTTCGGCAAGTGTTCTTCAGCCTTGACGACAAATTCGCTGGCTATGGTGCGAATGGCAACTCCAAAGCAAACATTCGTGGTTCCGCCGCATTCTTTCTCGATGGCGACGGACATCCCCGCAGCGTCGTTCTGATTCCACGTAGCGTGAAATGCTCTTTTGAGCATAAAGAACTGAAATATGCCTTCAAAATCGGCTCGCTTTTGCATGAGCTTGGGCATGTCAACGATGCTGAGAAGAGAATCAACATTGACGCAGAAACGGGGCGCATGGACGTAGTTCAAGCTGAAGCCTACGCCAACAGCTACGCCTTAGGACGGCTGGCGGATCGGTGCCTCGGCCAAACGTATTCAATTCTCTACGAAGCAATGCGGGAACTTGCCTCATCCAACGGTTACGAAGCCGAGATCGGTCGTCTCGTCCTTGAGCAACATCGGCGGCGGGATATTCCGAATTGGAACGAATACGTAGATGCCGCCAAAGCAAAAGCTGGCGGTCGATAGCAGTTCATGAGGATGTGCATAAGAATCTCTCGCCCCATCACATAGACAAGGCGGAGAGCCGGTCAGTCAGTAGACATCTTTCCGCTGACGTTGCTCCCTCGCCGCTTCATTCGGTCGTAGTTGCTGAACCGGTATGATTGACGGGAATGACGAAGTCAGATCGGCAGATACTCTGTCAAAGGATTGCTGAAGCGTCTCTCGACTCGTGTAAGTTGGCCACCGGTGCAACGATGAGTCGGCAACCGAATTGCTCCTCAATCGAAAACGAGACTTAATTTCGATCAAGTTGTTGCTGGTACAATTGGCTCAGGCGGCTGAACACAAGGAATCTGGGCGTAGTCCGCTTTGTTGGTCAGATTGATGTCTCTTGTGACCAAGACCACAGGACATCGTGGATGTTGTCTCATTGCCTCCACGACTCCTGCCAGAATTCGGTCATCGTTGTTGTTTGGGTCCAACCAAGGAAGAGAATTGTTGAATTGCGGTTCAACTGCAATCGTTCGGAGTGAATGATGGTTCTTGCGCAGAACTACGCCTTCGTTCAGATTGCCCCGACGACGATACTCCATGCACTGCCTGACCAATCTGTTCACTTTTTCACGAACCGAATCTCGCCCAGTGACCTTGAGTTGGTCCAATTCTGACAAAACTGTCGGCATGAGCAAAAGAGTGAACGTCGGTGAGCCGTCGAATTCCCACGCTTCAAGTTCGGGGTTGTAGATCAGGGCGTTCGTGTCAGGAACATAGACATGATCGCCTTCTGCGCCGTCAAAAAGGCCATCGAGCAAATGCACTTGTTCGGTAAGGGTATTCTTGAATTCCTTTACAGCTTCTTCCGCAGAATTGTGGTACGTACTTGCCTGTTGGTCGAGCAAGCCAGCAATGGTAGTAGAAGTCTGGAGCAATTGAGAATAAACAGACGCTGACTGCGTGCGGAGTAGACAACGTAGGATTGCTTCGAAACGGTCGTACTCATCTCGTGTTTTTGATTGCAGGCGGCGTCCCTCAACCGAAAGCGGTTCCCATGAATGATCGCCTCCGAGCACGATAATTCCACGGGTCACTCGATTCGGTTTGATTTGCGAATGATTAAGTAGCAAGTCGCTTCCCGCCTGGCGAATCCGTAGCGCCAGATCGGTCATCAACTCGGTCACTGTCTGCATCTTGTGTCGCCTCTGTCTGATATCACCCAGCTAACCTCTCCCGCACATCCATCAGAGCAAACCCCAACAGGTTCTGCCCCAGCCAAGTGCTTGGATGTTTAGACTTCTCATTACTGACGCTCAAGCCATTTCCCCAAATCCTGTCGAATGGACTCGCTTCCACGATCACATGATCTTCAGTCCCAATCAGGAACGTCCGAAGACTTTCGTTCTGACTGAACTTCGCCACGTTTCCTTCCGTCACCAATCGACGACAATTTGACTTCCAGACATCGTCGTCGAAGTTCTTCACGTTTCGGCCAAGGGCCTTTGCCGTCTTGGGATCTGTGGATTCCAAAATCTGTTGAAGGATTCCATCGTCGCCGAACTGCCGGGCCTTCGAAGCCATCATCCAGTGCTCGGCAGTTGGGTAAACGATCCCTTCAAGTTCGAACGCTGCCGGATACCATTGGCTCAGACAGGATGATTTGATTACCCCGTCTTCAGGGACTTGATGCCCCCCAAAAGAAGAGATATCGAAACTGCTCACCGTCATTGCAGCGTTGGCGAAGGGCGGTCAGATCGAGCATGATGGATTTCCTTCTGGTCCTGATCTTGTTTACTGACATCGCTGCCTGAAAGAGCGTTCCTTCGATTACATTGGTCATGCTACTCTCAGTGCTGTTGGGCCTCCATCATGATCGATCTCGCATCCGAAAAGCTCTTGACGCTCGAACAAGCCGCAGACAAGCTCCTCGTATCGGAGCGGATCATCACGAAATGGATTAGGTCCGGCTCGAAAGGAGTTCGGCTTGAAGCTATCAAGTTCGGCACTCACTGGCGGACGAGCGAGGAAGCACTCCAGAGATTCGGTGATCGACAGACGCCCAATCAGGAATCTTCTCCGGCGGTTCCGAGAATAACGCCGAATCAACGGCAACGACAGAACGAAGCAGCAAAGGCGGCACTTGAACTGGCGTTTGGCGTTCGGCGATGCGAATCCTGCAAGGAAGTTATCGACACGCATAAGAGGACCATTCCGAAGAACGAAAAGCTCTGGTGTCCGCAATGCTTAATTAAGCAGCCAGCGACCACAATGGCTCAACGACTTCGCACGTTCCGGTGGGCAGCGAGCATTTCACAAGATGAACTCGTGGTGAAAACGGGCATTTCCCTTCAGATCATTCGGGCCTACGAAAAAGACCGGAAGCTGCCAACTGATGAACACTTGGACAAGCTGATCGAGATACTTGGCAACGATCTGGTGAGCGGGATGGACATGTAGGTGATAGTTGGATCTGACGCCACGACGAAATCGGAGTAGTTACCGCCATGCCAATTCTGTATGCCGAGTTTCTCAAGCAAAAGCTCAACCGTCCAAACCCGAATGGCGGAACGTACTGGGGTGCGTTCGAGCGACTTGTTGACCTGTATGACCAGTCGCCGCACGACTGGGTAACGTCGCTGGCAATGAATCAAATCTGTCGAGTGCGGCAGTTCGACAAGTTCGAACCCGTCATAACATACTATTTGTTCGCTGCGTTGTCGGAAGCGACTGAGGGATTCGGCAGATGCGATCTCGTTGCTGGTCTTTTGCGTGAGGCATTTCAAATCGAAATTGCCCAAAGGGTCGCTGACGAAATCGCCCGTTTCGGTGTGAATAATCTCGAATATGAAGCCCCGATTGCGCCAAACATCAGTCTTCGACAGGCAGTGGCCCGGCAAGTCGATTCCAACCCTCTCGCCTACACTCGGCAGGTTGCCAGCGGCCGCCCAGGTGTTCGTTTTGAATCGCCAACGAAGTTAGATTGCTTTATCGGTGATAGAGTGGCACTGGGAGCAGATGCAGATCGTCACTCCGGGACGTTTGGATTGGGTGTCGAGGCCAAGTTCACGTCAGACATGAGCGACGAGACAACATACACGACACACCGGAACCAAATCGCCCGGATCGTGGAAGTAGGCAATCAGCGAGCGGATCATTTCGTCTTTTTGCTGATTGCACCACGGGCCTATCGATCGGCGAGGAGCCGGTTCTTCGTTTACAAGATGCTTGAGTATCAAGGTGGAAGCGGTATTACTGCGCTACGCCGTGATCTTCTGCTTCCACAAACTGACGAGACGCTGGCTCGTTGGATTCAAAACATGGGGTGGCTGGATTGGGAACACATTGTGGAATTCCTGTATCCAGGTGGGATTCCGAGAACCGGTTGGGAATCAGATCATCACAAAGAACTTCAGGAGTTCCTGATCCAGAGGCGGCTTTGGCCTCGATTGGAAACAATCACACCATCTTCCTGACATCCCGGATTCTGGCCATGCATGGGAAGTATCCGCACATGGACTTCTGATGGGTCGCCTTCAGTCGTCACTTCTGCCAATTGCAGAGAGCATCTTCAATGATAATGGGTGAGACCCCGAGTTGCTTTGCGAGTTCTGCCGCCAGTTCATCAAGGTCGACAGCCTTGTTCGGCCCCCACAGTCTGCTCGCTCCTTTTAACGGCCCAGTTGCTCCTCTGAGGTAGCATGACTTCGGCTCATCTGCGATGAGGCCAACGTCCAGCAAAAGGACAAGGAAGTCGAATCTCCCGGTTCTGCCAAAGCGTCGAAGAGGCCGCAGGCGTCGATAAAGGTCGTCGAACACAACACTTGATTCCGCTGCTGTAATTGCAATCAATTGCGAAGGGCTGCCGTAGTCATTCGCCAAAGAGACGAACGACTCAATCACCGACCAGACCAGGTCCGGCTTCTGGGATTCGTACTTGCGGTGATTGCCATAGGCAAGCGTCGTGAGTTCGTCTGAGTGCTCGATAAGCCATTCTTCGAGTGCTTCTGGTGCCTCAGAAACTCTTTTCCATGTCCAAAATGGCTTCTCCGCAAAAGCGCAGAGAAACCGTGCCGCACTCTGGGTTTGTTCGGGGCCTTTCGCCGACGCCCGTCCAAAATGTGCGGCCAGGAAACTTCGCCAGACCGCTTCATTCCATTCCTCACTCTCGATTGACTCGTAGATCAAGGAGATGATGTCATGACGCTCCTTGATTCGTGCCCATCGTCGTGAAACCGATTCACGATGCCGAATTGATTCGGAAAGAACTTCAACAAAACGCTCCATCTCAGCGGAAGAAGCGATTGCACCCTGTTCAACCAGAAGCGGGATGACCGCCTCAAATGAGAACTTGTTGGTCTTCACTCGGGTAGATTCGCCGCAACTGGTAGTAGATTGGTAACAGGCGCTTTTCTGCTTGTTATCTTTCGGTCCCACTAATTTGTTCACCATACCCGCAGCTTCCCCAATTCGATCCGACCTCAAAGCCACACGGTCAGCTTGGAGAAATCACCCCGCTACGAAGCTCCAGTTACCTGCCTGAAAGCCTCGATGAATGTTTCGGGTTGCTGTGCGCCGGACAGTGTAAGTTTGTCATTGATGATGAAGAAGGGAACTCCGTTCACGCCGTGCCGTTGGGACAGTCCCTCAACCTCCTTGATTGTATCCATTCCTTCATCGCAGTTCAGCAGGGCCACTGCCCGCTGTCGCTCCAGCCCAGCTTCGGCAACCACATCGATGAGTGTCTGTTGATTGCTAGTGTCTCGGCCATTGGTGAAGTAGCCTCGGAACAGCGCCTCCACGACGGCATCTTGACAGCCTTGTTGGTCGGCAAGCCAAATGAGCCGGTGGGCGTCCACTGTGTTCGGCGTCCGTTCAATACGGTCGAAGGCGAAATGAATGCCTTCTGTTTCTCCGACAACAACCACTTTGGCGTCAAGTTCCTGTGACTTTTCCCAACTGCCAAACTTCCTGATGCGGTATTCCCGCCTGCTGATTCCTGCCTGTGGCATCCCCAGATTGAGTTGGAATGGGAGCCATCGCACCTTTACCGGCCCTCCATCAGCGGCGATAGCACTTTCAAGTCTCCTTTTGCCGATGTAGCACCAAGGGCAGATCACATCGGAGATCACATCAACGGTGAGGTTCATACTGGCTCCAGTTTGAGACGATTCCCGGTTCAACTCAACGAATGTCGTTCCCAATCTTTCTGAACGTCAGGTTGATCCTCTCGCCGACGATCTCCGTGGTCTTCGGAACTTCATGCTTCCAGAATTGCTGCATCGTTCCCGCCATGACTATCAGCGTTCCATTGCCCGCTTTGAACGACTTCGTTTCCTTTGTGACGTTGTGCTTGATCCGAAACGTCCGGGTTGCCCCCAACGACAATGAACCGATCACGTTTCCCATTTCTGGCTCGTTGTCGGCGTGACATCCGATGCTGTCTGATCCCGACCGATAACGGTTCAGCAGACAGTAATTGTACTCCCCATGAACAGCCTTGATCTTCTGTTTGATCTCCAGCAACGTGTGAGTCCAGGGCAAAGCCAAGTTCACCGTGCCGGAATACCGATAGGCCACCCCTTCGTCACCGTATGAGGCGGTCAAGCGGGGCTGCAAGTGGCCGAAAACTCCCGGCTTCTGCGCCCATGCTGAATTGTCCCGCAACTCGGCGAAGTAACGATCAGCAATCTCAGGCAGAAGAAAGGCTTCGCCGTAAAGAAGGAGCCCGCCATCGGCCAGTTCAATGATTTCCATTCGTTTCCTGACTCTGCCGCCCGTTGGTTCCGCCTCGCTTTGTGTGCCAATATGCCCACCAGATCAGTACCAATTGCACGACAGACGTAGGAAATGAACGGTCGGCGTTGCGGGTACAATTTCGGGATGCTAGTAGGGGTAAATGTTTGCCGGAAACACAGCGATCAGCAAGGCGATGATTCCCAAGAGGCGAATCGTGGGAACTTTGGAATGAGCAGAGAGATTCCCAGGGCAATCTCGCAGACGCCACTCTGATAGACCAATTCCAAATGAAGCGGCAGGTACCCCGTCCGGCGATCTCGACTTGACCATTGCTCTGTTGAATTGGTCGATTCGTGTTGGGATCAATGACGGTCAATTCAAGGCCGAGCCGAACCCATCGTTCGGCTTTGTCCTTGGACTTTGCGGAAAGATGCATGAGGTCGCCGGATTTCAAATCTAACGTGGCACGACAACAAGAGGCTGGCCCAGAGGGCGTTTCAAATCTCAGGCAAATCACTTCTTCAGCTTGTACACGCCCTTTGCGGCGTCATGTTCAATTTCGGTCGTGTTATACAAGCATTGATAAACTACATTCTTGAAAACACGAGAATTGCTCTTGTATCCCGTTTCAAGAATCTTGTCCGCCAAATCGCCCAGTGACAATCCCTTCTTATTCTTGCCCAAAACCTGAAGAACGACGGCACGAAGAGATGTTTCGTTCTTTGGGCGAGGCTTGCCACGACGGCGACTGGGACGACCGTCAAGATTAACCACGTTCCCTATTTCGGAATCAAGGTGATCAATTTGTGCCTGCAACTCTTCACGCTTTGCAAACAGAGCGAGAACTTGTGCCCTACGTTGATCAATTTGCTTTTCAAGGTCTGCAATGCTGAGACCTTCTGCCATTGTTACTTCCTATGCTAAACGAGATACGATGAAAGTTCACCAATACCCAAGAAGGCACAGGGTTTTCAACTGACCGCCCAATTTCTAATCGAGCCGAGCAGTTGTACGTTATCAGGGATTCGGTAACAAATCGCCCGAATCACCTTCCCCTCGAACTTGTCATCGTCCTGGCGTCTTGCCTATTTGCCTCTTCACGCAGACCGTTGGCTGTGATGAGTTCTATTGCCTTGTTCTCGTCGATTTCGAACGCCATGCCTCTGAACCACGGCAAGTTCAACTTGACGTCCCAGACCATGTCGATGGTGCCGTCATCCATCTTCGGCATGTTTGCTGAGATGAGGGAGGCTGCAAATGGAGTGTACTTGTACCAAGCTGTTCCAAGGATATGTTTTTCCCAGTCTTCAATGCGGAAGAACTGCTGGAACACTCCGTCGAAGACCAAGGCATCGGGTAGCTCCACCCATGCGTGACGGCCAAAACACAGTCCACATTCACCGTGAACGAGCCAAATACCCTCCACCTCTATTCGGCAGAGATCGACAGCGTAACGATAAGCCCGACTGAAGCACTCTTGCGGATAAATGGCGGCTGGATCAACGCCCTCCAGCCACAGTTGCGGAACATCTTTGATAGCAAGCGTGGAGTATTTGAGTTTCAACTCTTCGTACCGGCGTCTGACACTCTCCGCAAACTGATCATTATCGATATTCGACCAATCTTCAGTGCTTTTCGGCTCCGGGCATCTTGATTGTGTTGTCATTTCTTGTTTATCTGCGAGTTGAATTCAAAACTTGATTCACTGGATTCAGGCTGAACTCGGAGAGCTTCCTGAGCAGACGGCGTTTGCCCGTCTACCAGCAGACAGATGCAATCACCGCAAAAGCCGAAACTGAAGTACAAGCGAAGTGCGCATGTGCGGCAAAGCGGCGTTAGGTCGGCTATGGGTTCCTCGCCCAATACATCGGGCCAGCGTCGATGATGTACAATTGTTGGTTCCTCACCGCAGATGATGCACACGGGATCTCGCTGAAATGATTTGGCCCGTAGCGCCAACCATTTGTCGGATTGAAAGTATTCGGCCAATGATTCCAACGAATGTGGGATCACGCACGCCGGTGGCAATGAACCAGCATCGTGATGGGGTGAACTGACGCAGAAGCACCCTATCTGGGTATTGTCGTTGATGATGGATTGGATGTTCATTGATTTCCTCCTTGCCTTGGATTCTGGCTGTTACGAAAGCTTTTCGAGATTGGTGATGCACCCTTGGCGAGTTCTGCCGATGCAGATACTCCGTAGTGATTTGAGGGGAGGAGGTGTCGATCCACTTTCGACGGATTGTCTTAGCAGCACCAACTCACTTGCGGTGATCTCGAAGACTCCCCAGAACGTCTTTGCGATCCGCTTTGCGACGAGCGGGGTGTCATTTTTGAACTTCGTGGCCGCATGATGTGTGACCAGATAAAACCCTTCGCCAATTGAAAAGAACATTTAATCCTCCGGGTAAGTGTCGTTCAGGAAACCCGATGGGGCATCCCTGCTATCAGTGGTGCAAACAGTTAAGCCGAATCACTACGTGTAATGTGTTGAGAGAAGAGATGGCTCACGCACCGTCGCAACGTCGGATAGCTGTTTTGCAATCGTTTCCAGCAATACTGCAACGGCCTGCCGATGCGCAGTATCGAGATTCAGACTGAGAACACTGTCCAGAAACGCCTTCGCCTCGGGCGTGGCGACTGGAACCAGTTGTCTCCCGTTGAGACGCAGTGTTTGCGGTTCAGCCTGAACCCCAACCCCTACTGCTTGGCCCATCTGCTGAAGCCAGATTGATTGTTGAATCATTGCCCCTGGATCGAGCGGCTCCAAGCTCCCCATGAATTGTTCAAATTCTGGTGACGTGCGGAGCTTGATTGGCCTCCCCTCAATCATGATGGTGGCGACGATGTCAGAGTCGTCTTGGTAACACTCAAGTGCTGAACTTGTTGGTTTCATCTCATGCCTCCAAATTCTCTTCTTCAACTTCGAGAACAAGCATTGCCGGAATAGTGATCGCCTAAGCCTCGTCAGTACGATGAAGAACTTGGTGTGCTGGCACCCAGTACGAATCTTCTGGGACGACACCTTCTGGGTTGACAGGTTGATGGTCCGATTCAGGCTGAGTGCCAGAGCCAAGACCGCTTGTAGCAGCAGCAATCTTCATGTGCCTATTGAAAACCAATTCGGCGAAGGCGAAGGCGTATTCCAGATCTGCTTCTTCTTCGCATGGACGTGGTCCCACGGTCCAGTTGTCATAACTGACTTCTGGTAGTTCCCCGTTTTCGATCTTGAAAGCAAATTGTGGATCGTTGCAGACGTCACCGTTTTGGACGAAGCAGTAGCCGATCAGGAGCAGTTCGTTGTCACCCCAGTCTTGCCACTCCGCAGCAAACCTCATGTACGGGTCGTCATTGCAGTTGAAGTTGAAATTCTTACCGTCGAGTTCTCTCTTGCCATTGGCTTTAAGCCAATCGACGATTTGCGTGATCACTTGGGGTCTCATTGTCATTTCTCGACTTTCTGAAGAAGGGGGCAATTGATGTTCGAGGAATATGGCTTCGAACTTGAATGGGTTCTGAAATCCCTTGGCGACGATTTTTGGGCATTTTCTCAAACACCCACCGCAGACAGGGCGAGGCGGTCACAGCCCTGTCG
>CBIHQO010000087.1:0-12667 GCA_966211735.1 uncultured Schlesneria sp. | reverse complement strand
TTTGGGGGGGGGGTTTCTGCTCAACCCACACCACAGGGCATACCGCTTGTGGGTGTGTCCCCAAGACTCCACACACCCTACAAGCCTTACAACTCCCCAGCGATTCGCAGGAAGTTTTTGAGGAGTTCGGTACCTCCTTCGGTCAGGAAGCTTTCGGGGTGGAACTGGACTCCGTGGATGGGATAGGTGCGATGTCGCAGTCCCATGATCTCGCGGGCGTGACCAGGAAACTCGGCCCAGGCGCTGATTTCGAGATCCGGGCCTAAGGTCGCTTCCGGCGCGATCAGGCTGTGATAGCGAGTCGCCGTGAACGGGTTAGGCAGGCCGGCGAAGACTCCTTTGCCGTCGTGGTGAATCGGCGAGACCTTGCCATGCATCAATCGCTCGGCCCGCACGACGGGCGAGTCGTACACTTCCGCCAGCGACTGATGACCCAGGCAAACCCCCAGCGTCGGGATCGTCGGTCCCAGCGTGCGGATCAGATCCATCGAGATGCCTGCTTCGTGCGGCGTACAGGGGCCGGGGGAAACGACGATCCCCTTTGGCTTCAGCGCGGCGACTTCGTCGACGGTGATCTGATTATTGCGCACGACGCGCACATCGATCCGCGAATCAATCTCGCCAAACCGCTGGACAAGGTTGTAGGTAAACGAATCGTAGTTATCGAGAATAAAAAGCATTGCCTGCAAAGCTCAAAATGGATCGGTGCAAGGGATCAGACAGCCAGTTCCGAAGAAGGTTCGGCCCCGCAAGTTTCGCCAGACTGGCCACTGAAGTAAATCGAAGGAGGAGAATTCGAGCGAGCGTCCTTTGGTCGGACCACCGTTTGCACGTTCAACTCGTTAGAATCGAGTGATGTCAAACGATCTGACCACCAACGATGACTTCGACGCGTACGCGCGTCAGTTTGGATGGTTGTACGGTGCAAACGATTCCATGGGCGGAAGTGCGCCGTCGAGCCCGAGAACGGGCCAGGCTGAATGGCTGAGTTGTCTGGATGGCGAGCTACTCGGCTGACCCATGCGGTTATACAAGGATTCCTGGACTCTCACGCCTCTTTATTTCTTGACCGGCTCTTCGCTTCCGGGTCCACAGAGTATTCTCTCCATCCATGTTCAGGTATGTTTCGACCTTCAACCCGAGTTTTGTCTGAGTCTGCGATGGGCGGCATCCTTGGACGGGACGCGTCCGATCGCCCACTAGTGACATCTGTACACGGAGCGTACACCTGCCATGACATGCCCGCCGAACGAGTGTTCACTTCCGCCAGGTGCCGTCGGCCCTTTGCTGGAATTGATTCAGGACGGCGTCATCGTCGCCGACTGCGAAGGCGTGATCACGTACTGCAATCCAGCGGCAATTCGGCTGTTTGGCTGGGCGGCTGATGAACTCGTCGGTCAGCACTATGCCGAGAGGTTTCCGGAGATACCGCGGGGCGGCGCGGAGGTGCCACATCGAGTGGAGGCTGAACTCTGCGAGAGCGAGCGTGAGGTTTGTCGCAAGGATGGAACCCGGGTCTGGATCGATACGCAAGCTCGGCCATACACGGATAATGCTGGCAAGCCTGCGGGCGTCATCAGAATCTTCCGTGATATCACCGAGCGGAGAGAGTTCGTTGACCAGCACACCAGCCTGTTCGAGCGAGCCGTCGTCGGGATCTTTCGATCATCGCTCGAGGGACGGTACCTGATCGCAAATCAGACACTGGCCGAGATTTTTGGGTACGAGTCGGCGGACGAACTCTTAAGAACAGTCACCAACGTCGGGACTCAGATTTACCGCTACGCCGAGGATCGAGCGCGAATTCTGAACGCGTTAATCGAGCAGAACTCGATGCTCGACTTTGAATGTGAGTGTCGCCGCAAGGACGGGACGCCGATCTGGGTTCGCCAGGACTCGCGCGCTGTCCGCGATGAATCGGGACGGCTCACTTACTTTGAAGGGTTTATTCAAGACATCACCGCGCGCAAACGGGCCGAGAAGGTCGCGATGGAAAGCGAAGTGCGGTATCGATCGCTCGTCACGGCGCTGGCCGAGGGGGTTGTCTTTCTTTCGGCGACAGGAGAAATCCTGGCGTGCAATGCGAGTGCGGAGCGAATTCTGGGCCTGACGGCAGATCAGATCTGCGGCAGAACGTCACTCGATCCAAGGTGGCAGGCCATCCACGAAGACGGTTCGCCGTTCCCTGGCCAGGAGCATCCGGGCATGGTGACATTGCGATCTGGCCGCCCCTGTTCCGACGTCGTCATGGGTGTCCAGAAGCCTGACGGCAATACCACGTGGATCACGATTAACGCCGAACCACTGATGCACCAGGGAGAGCCGTTACCTTACGGCGTGGTCTGCTCGTTCGTCGATATCACTTCTCGACGAACATCGGATGAGGCGAAGCGTCAAAGCGAAGAGCGCTACCGCCTGGCGATTCTCGCGACGAACGACGCGATCTGGGACCTGGATCTTGCGACGCATGTCGTCAGCAGGAACGAGCGTTACGCCATCGCTTTTGGGCGAACACCGGAAGGGGTCAATCCGTTCCAATGGTGGCTTGATCGCGTTCATCCCGACGATCGTGAACGAGTGACCGGGGCCTTTCGACAAGCCACGTGTGGAACGGAACACAATTGGGATTGCGAGTACCGATTCTTGCGGGAGGACGGAGTTTGGGCCGAAGTCAAGGATCGCGCGTACCTGGCGCGAGATGACTCGGGTCGATGTACTCGCGCTGTCGGATCCATGCTGGATGTCACCGTAAGGAATCGGGCCGAGGCGGTGCTGCGCGAGAACGAGGGGCGGCTGCGCCTGATTCTCGAAGGGATGCCGATCATGCTCGATGCGTTCGATGAGCAGGGGAATCTGGTCGCCTGGAATCAGGAATGTGAGCGTGTCACGGGATATTCAGCCGCCGAAATGGTTGGCAATCCACGTGCGATGGAACTGCTCTATCCTGATCGCCTGTACCGGGAGCGCATGCATCTTGAGTGGTCCCAACGCGGGGATAATTATTACCACTGGGAGTGGGATCTGACGCGTAAAGACGGTTCAGTCCGCACGATCTCGTGGTCCAATATTGCCGCCGTCCTGCCGATCCCCGGGTGGGCGAGATGGGGGATTGGTTTTGATGTCACCGAACGGAAGCAGGCGGAAGCCGCCTTGCTTGAGCGGGATCGCGCCATCCAGGCTGTGTCCGGGGGCATCGTCATCACCGATCCCAACCTGCACGATAACCCGATTATCTACGTCAGCTCGGGTTTCGAACGGCTCACCGGCTATTCGGCCAAAGAGGTCGTGGGGTTGAATTGCCGTTTTCTACAGGGCGAAGAAACAGACCCGGCGGCGGTGCAGGAGATCCGCGAATCGATTCGCAGGGGGCAGCCTTGCACGGTCGAACTGCAGAACTATCGCCAGGATGGCACCCCGTTCTGGAACAAGCTCTCGGTCTCACCCGTCTTCGGCGACAATGGCAAGCTGACTCACTTCGTCGGCGTGCAAATGGACGTCACCGCCCAGCACAGGCTGGAAGAGCAACTGCGACAATCTCAGAAGATGGAGGCGATCGGCAGGCTGGCGGGCGGGGTGGCTCATGATTTCAACAATTTGCTCACAGTGATCAACGGGTATACCGAGTTGCTGCTGCAAGAGTCGGACGTGCAGGGAAAGGATTCTCAGCGGGAGGAACTGGCCGCGATTCTGGATGCCGGTCACCGGGCCGCCGCATTGACTGCTCAACTGCTCGCCTTCGGCAGAAAGACGATGATCGAGCCCAAAGTACTGGACCTGAATCGCGTCGTCGAGACTGCGGGCAAAATGTTGCGCCGGCTGATCGTGGCCGATGTGCGAATCGACTTTGAACTGAATCCCGATCCGACGATCGTCAAAATCGATCCGGGGCAACTGAATCAATTGCTGATGAACCTGGCACTGAATGCCGGCGATGCTATGCCCGGTGGCGGTGTGCTGACGATCGCCACGAGGAATGTTCAGTTCCCCGGCGAACTGACCTCTGTTCCAGACGGATGCCAACCGGGCCGCTATGTCCAACTGACGGTGTCAGACACCGGAGACGGGATGAGCGAAGAGGTGCGGCGGCAAATCTTCGAGCCGTTCTTTACCACGAAAGAGCTTGGCAAGGGGACTGGGCTGGGGCTGGCAACCGCCTACGGGATCGTGTCCCAGGCCGGAGGCTCCATCGCGGTGGAGACGGGTGTTGGGGACGGAACAACCTTCCGCATTCTGTTGCCTGCAGTTGAGCAATTGTCGCAGTCCAATAAGACGGCGGCGGCACCAGTGGCCCCGCTGGGAACCGAAACGATCCTGCTCGCAGAAGACGAAGAGGACGTGCGGCGACTGGCTCGGCAAGTTTTGGAAATGCACGGTTACACTGTGATCGAAGCCGATTCCGGCGAAGCGGCCCTGCAGGCGGCGACAATGTCTGACGGGCCCATTCATCTGCTCGCCACCGATGTCGTCATGCCGGACTTCGGGGGCCGAACGCTGGCAGATCAGGTCCTGGCAATCAAGCCAGAGATCGCGGTGCTCTACCTGAGTGGATACTCGGACGATGCGGTGTTCCGCCGTGGAATCGAAATCTCGGCCGACGCGTTCCTGCAAAAGCCATTTACCGCACACTTGCTGGCCTGTAAGGTTCGTGAAGTACTGGATGCGGCGATGAAAGACTCCAGCACAATCAAACTCGAAGTCGACAAATAAACAGATGACGGATGAACCGATACAGCGACCTCAGATGAGCTACGATCTTGTCATGGAAGAGGACATGCCATTTGTTGAAGGTTGCTTTCGGCTACCTGGTGGCGAATGGCAGGTGGTCATCGTGTCACGCGGCGATGTCCAGCAACCGCTAGTTGAGCGACAATAGTGGCGCAGCGGAGTCACGGGAGTGCATGTTCGCTTTCCTCGATATGATCTGTTGAATCAGGAAGAAGTAGGACGCATGTTGTCCTGGGAATATGGAATACTGTCGTGGGAACGTGTACGCGGTCCGGATTCGATGCAGCTTCGATAATCAAAGCGTGGCTCTGATCGAGTCAGCAACCGCTTGGCGCGAAAGCTGGATATGTTCATTGGTCCACCACCTCGTTCCGCTGGCCCGCGTTATGGCGTGATTGCCAGGCAAGGTGATTGAAACACTGCTTTGATCATTTCCACAGTCGGCAGACTCTTGAATGACAGAGAAACCGATATGCGATGCCGATGGATTCAGCCGCGTCCTGTTGGCCAGTGGCCTGGTCGATGAGACGGAGCTCGCTGCCATCGTCGCCGATTTTCGTTCCCATGCGGCGCGTGACCCAAAGTACGGGGCATCACTGACGGCATTCACGACCTATCTGGTTGCGAAGGGAATTATCACTTGTTGGCAGTGCGCCAAACTTCGCAATGGGCAATACAAGGGCTTCTTTCTGGATGGTTACAAGATGCTGGACCATCTGCGTGACGATGAGCGTTGCAATCGATACCTAGTCGAAGATAGCCGTACTGGACAATGTGTTGTTCTCTGCGTGGTTCCTACTTCAATCTCTCCGCAGAAGACGGGCAATCTTGATTATTGGATTGAAGAGTTCCGTCCCTGAGCAACTACGTCGACAGTCGATGTGCGTGGGGCACTGCTTGTCCGAAGACGGCCAAACAGTGGCACGGCTGACTTACTTCGGAGTGATAAGAGGACAGTACCGTCCAGTCTCACGCACCGCTTTGCGTGGCCATCGCCGTCGAGAGTGTCGCCATCAGCGTGTCGTTGTTCACGGGTTTCACCAGGTGGCCGTCGAAGCCGGCTTCTTCGGATTGGCGGCGGTCTTCGTCTTTGCCCCAGCCGGTCAGGGCGATGATTGTCATCTGCTTGCCCCAGGGGCTTTGGCGAATGGTGCGGCAGGCTTCGTAGCCGTTCATCGTCGGCAGGCCGATGTCGAGCAGGATGACGTTGGGGCGATAGGTTTCGGCGACGCGGCAGGCCTCGCCTCCGTCGTGGGCCATGATCGCTTCGTGACCGTGGATGCTCATCAACATTTGCAGTGTGATGGCGGCGTCGCGGTTGTCGTCCACGACCAGAACTTTCAGATGAGACATCTTTGTGCGAACGATCGGGTTTAAGGTCGGCAAATTCGCGTTGCTGACAGCGGCAATCGGCAGTTTGACGATGAACTTGCTGCCGTGGTTAGGGCCGTCACTGTGTGCCTTGATCGTGCCGCCGTGCATCTCGACCAATCGTCGCGCCAGCGACAAGCCGATCCCCAGTCCGCCGCGTGAACGTCCGATGGGCAGTAATTGTGTGAACATCTCGAAGACGCGTTCCAGGTTCTCGGGTGGAATCCCCAGCCCATCGTCCTGCACCGTGATCTCGGCCTGCGATCCCTGACGAGTCGCGGTCACGACGATTTCGCTGTTTGGCGAGCTGAATTTGCAGGCATTGTTCAGCAGGTTGCTGAAGACTTGCGCCAGACGAACCGCGTCCGCTTCCAGTTTGATTGGCTGCTTGGGCAGATGCAGCTTGATCGTCTGGTGCTCGCGGTCCGCCAATGGTTGCGACGTTTCGATCGCCTGGTTGATGACCTGGGCAAGGGCGACACGCTGCTTGCGCAGTTCCAGCTTGTCGTGACTGATGCGGCCGACATCCAGCAGGTCGTCGACCAGTCGAACCAAGTGGGTGACTTGTCGATCCATGGCATTGAGCACGCCACCTTGAGTCTCGGGATTGCCATCCGATCGCTTGAAGATCTCCAGGCCATTGCGAAGCGGAGCGAGCGGGTTCCTGAGCTCGTGTGCCAACACGGCCAGGAATTCGTCCTTGCGGCGATCGGCCAGCTTCAGCGAGGCCTCGGCTTCTTGAAGCGAACGGTACGCCAGGGCGTTCTGCACCGCGATCGCCGCCGCTTGTGAGACCGCCAGCAACAGTTCCTGATCAGACGAAGTGAACCCGGATCCGTCTCGCTTGTTGTGAATCTCGAAGAACCCGATCACTTCACCCTGAGCGGTCATGATCGGTGTCGAAATTGCGGACCAGACCCCAAACTGCTGGCACAGTTCCTGAATGATTTGAGTGTCCGCTTTCGCATCGTTCGTCACATAGGGGACTTTGTGGACGATCAACCAGCCGGGCAGGCCATGCAGTGGAGGCCAGCAGTATTCCAGCGGCAGAACCACCCCTTTGCGAAAATACCTGCTGCAGACCATTCCCTTTGCAGTGAGCAATCCCGAGACTCCTGCTTCGGCATCGACCAGACTGATCGCCTCCTGCGCCAGAATGTCCAGTAGTCCATCAATGCTGAGCGTCGAGTTCAACTGCTTGCTGATGCGAAGCAGCGAACTAACCGTTTCTTCGGCTCGCTTGCGGTCAGTAATATCGATCGCAATGCCACCGACCAATGCCAACTCATGGTTGCTGTTGGCGATGGGGAATTTGCTGACGATGGAATGGTGAACGGTGCCATCTTCGTGCTTCAGCGTTTCAACGATCTGCACACCGTTGCTACTGGCGAGGGCTTCGGCATCGTTCTGTCGAAACTGTGCGGCGACTTCCAGCGGGAAGAGATCCAGGTCCGTCCTTCCCTGCAGCAGTTCGCGCGGCACGCCGAAGACTCGTTCTGCCGCCTCGTTGACGTAGAGGTAGCGACCCTGCCCATCTTTGATCCAGGCCAGGCCGGGCAGTCGTTCCATGAATCGCGAAAAGCGATCTTCGCTTTGCTGGAGGGACTCTTCGCGGACCAGCACCGCGGAGACACCCCACCACAGCACCGCGCAGAGCGTGATGATCAGCGACAGCACCAACAGGGCAATCGCCATGGCGGGGTCGTAGTAACCGTTGCGTTGA
Organism: uncultured Schlesneria sp.; assembly: GCA_966211735.1. GTDB lineage: Bacteria > Planctomycetota > Planctomycetia > Planctomycetales > Planctomycetaceae > Schlesneria. The sequence continues at coordinate 4,848 of CBIHQO010000087.1, read as the reverse complement.
CCTCGAACGCACATCAAACCCAGCACAAGAGGCAGGATGATCACGATCGGCAGGCCGCGTCGGGCCAGCGCGCCGGCGGCCGTATCGGCCAGCAGAATTCGCACGGGAGGTAACTGGGGCGCGGTCGAAATCAGACCGATTCCCACAGCGAGCAGAATCGCCCCGGTCTGCAGCGCGATGGCGGTGAACCGAGGCCACGCGTAAAGGATGTCGGCTCCGAACAGGTAGCCAACCAGCGACAGTCCGGCAATGGCAGAGATCAGCATGCCGATCACGGGCACGGCGAGCGGGATGCTCTTCCGGCGACCCAGCAAGATCACGGCCATGCCCGCCAGCGTCCACGACACGGCCGCGGGGATTCCCATTCGTCCCGGAACCACGGTTCCGCGACTTCCCCAGGGACGACCGAACAGCAGCGTTCCATCGATACCGAAATTGAATCCGAAGGCGTGCTCCAGCAGCGTGGCCCCCGCGATCGCGAGCACGATCATGCCGAGAGCCGTTTTTCGGACACCAGATACAACTGGCAGTAGAGCGATGCCGATCAGCACGGCCGCCAGACCGGTGTTCGGCAGCATCGCAATCCCGTCGCCCTCCCAATCCGCCAGGCGCGACAGATCCAGCACCCAACCCAGCACCGTCACGATGCCGCCGATGAGCGCAAAGCATCCGGCGGCTGTCGGGAGCCAGTGCAGCACGCGCCTCATCAAAGTCTTTCCTGGTACGATGCTTCCTTGCCAGCGACCAGCGATCTCGTCCGGTCGAGATGAGCAATCTGTCTGGCAATTCACAATTGCCCAGCCACACGCCTAAGCATGTCGCCGCAGCACCGCCTCAGTGTTCGCACTTTCCTCGACAGGTGCAAGCCTGCAGATACTTTGTGGACAGAAGTCTGCACCCTGGGCTGTGCCTACCACGATCCAAAGCGGTGTCCACTCCAAAGTGCTCCCTTTGGAGTGCTCCGGCTCGACGGAGCTTTCGTTCCAATCACCAAGAAGCCAACAACCGATGAAGCAGAAACCAGGGTCGCAGCGCGCCCTCTGCCGAATGACATACCCTCCGCTCCGAATCGGCCATACACGGGCACCTCGTTCGGACCCGAGAACGCTGTGCCTACCACGATCCAAAGCGGTGTCCAGCCACCGCACTCCAAAGTGCCGCCTTTGGAGTGCTCCGGCTCGACGGAGATTTCGTTCCAATTCGTGGTGGACGTGATGGGACGGCATTTGGACTGTGATCGCAGTACAGGTCGGCCTGGCATGCCTCGGCTTACCGATCGTCCCTAAATTCTGAGGATTGAAGAATCCAGATCATTCCGCTCTAAGGAATCAGGTGGGACGTGGGACGGTATCCGCCAAGACCTAAAGCAATAAGCGTCCAGTCGAGTCATGGCACTTTCTTAAAAACCGAAAGTCTTGAGCGGCCATCTTCCCATTTCAGATCATAGGGAACCCAATACCCCACCCCGGGGGGACGGGGTGGCAGTACTGGGTAATCGCCTGGAGAAACGACGGGAGCTTCTGCAGGAGCAGGTGCCAGATTAAATTCGGCCGGGCGGCGTTCCTCATCACCAAAGCAAATGATCAGTATGTCACCTTTAAGCTGAAAAACTCCCTTTCGCTCACCGACATCAATCCACTTGGGAGACTTCGATTCATCTAAGGTAAAATCAAAGGTGTCACCTTCTTCCTCTTTGTCCTTGGCCGGCATGATTTCAGTGACTTTGTTATCTCGAAAACGAATAGCCGAACCTTCGAAGTGGGTGGCTTCTTTGTAAGTTGATTTGACGGACTTCCACTTCCCCTGGAGTTGCTTCAAAGAGTTTGAGACATTGGCCTGCGGGCTTTTAATGTCCTTTGACTTCGCATCGGCCTCTTCGGTTTGACCGTTCGCCGATTGACATGTGATCAGGAACGCCATCAACAACATCACGATTTCTGTTGTTCTTCGCTGTCCTTGCCAGAACCCGCCCATGATTCAGTTCTCTTTTAGCGAGATCGGTGCCGTTGACACGATTTGGACGATACATTTCAACGACGATTGAAGCGATAGCAAATCAACTGCGATGAATCGCATGAATAGCGACCAGAAAGCGGAACTCGAAGCGGGCGCCAAGATCCTGGAACCAGCGCTGGCCCCGCATGGTTTTGTCTTTGCGATTCAAGCTGTGGGCAAGGGGTCCGGTGGGAATTATGCCTGGGGCATGTACACCGCTGGCGATCGCAGCCTGCATCTGCATCATCGTTGGGGGCTGGGTATTGTTGAGTATCACATCGGCGAACTCTGGGTCGCGCATTCTGCCTATCTGGATTTCCTCGGCGTGGAACGACAAAGCGAATTTGTCAGCTTGCCTAAGGAGGCGGGACTCGAACGCTATCACGCACTACTTTCCGATCTGACAAGATTCTGCGGCGACTTTATCTACGGACCCGCTATCGACTGGATGTCGGCAGCAACTGGGGAGGGCCAACGTCGTCAGGCGCGAAGCGAACAGCAGCAGGCGAGCGCCGTTGGCGACAACCAAAAGCGAGCCAGTGCTCGCGACCTTTTTCGGGCGGAACTGTATGCCGACGCCGTTGAACAACTGGAGTCAATCTTATGCCCAGAGCGGCTTTCGCATTCTGAAGAAGAGATGCTGAGAATAGCGCGGGACCGGATGAAGGGCTAAGATCGGCCGCCGCGTTTCTTGTACGGACCGCAATCCGGTTGACCCGGCCGGGAGTAGGGCATAGAGTTGTCCATCATGCCAAATCAGCAATCCAGTGATCTTACGCGCGTAGCCGCTTTGCCATCTTCAACTTCCGACGAATCAGCAGACAACCAAATGATGCTGATGGCGGGGCCCGGAGGTAAGGGGTCCAGTCCGCGCAAGCCGGTGCCGCCGGGTGGCGGGGCCAAACGTCCGGAACGGGGGCAATCGACGAACCTGTTCTGGTTCCTGATGATTGCGCTGGTTGTGGCAATCATTGCGTTCGGGTTCTCGACCAGTTGGCGTCCTAAAACGATGACGTACAGCGACTTCAAATCGAAAGTCGCCAGCGGTGCGTTGGGCCCGAATAACGTCTACGAACTGACGATCGGCTTGAAAGGGATGACGTTTCAGAACGCGCCCAAGTCGAACAGCACCAGCAAGCCCGCGCCCGAGCAGTACTCGGTTTCGGTCGTGGGGATGCAGGGGAAGAACGAAGCCAAGCTGACCGACCTGCTGGACGAAAACAACATCAACTGGAAGTACGAAGAACCACAGTCGCCCTGGCGCGATATCCTGTTCCTGTCGCTGTTTACGTTGCTGTGCGTTGGATTCCTGTTTGTCGCCTTGCGACGCATGGGCGGCCCCGGCTCGGCCATCGCTTTCAGTCGCAGCCGCGGGAAGCTGTACGCTCAGGAAGAACTCGGGATCACGTTCAATGACGTCGCCGGGATCGATGAAGCGGTCGAAGAGCTGCGCGAGATCGTCGAGTTCCTGCGGAATCCTTCGAAGTACCAGGCCCTGGGGGGACGCATTCCACGCGGCTGCCTGCTAGTCGGTCCACCTGGAACGGGAAAGACGTTGCTCGCCAAGGCTGTGGCTGGTGAAGCGGGCGTGCCGTTCTTCGGTCTATCGGGCTCGGACTTTGTCGAGTTGTTCGTCGGGGTCGGTGCGGCTCGAGTTCGCGACATGTTCCAACAAGCGGGACAACGCTCGCCCGCGATCATTTTCATCGACGAACTGGACGCGATCGGCAAGGTTCGTAGCCACGGTTCGCCCGGTGGCGGCGAAGAACGCGATCAGACGTTGAACGCCTTGCTGGTCGAGATGGACGGCTTCAGTTCCGATCAAAGCGTGATCGTGCTGGGAGCGACCAATCGGCCCGAGACGCTGGACCCCGCTTTGATGCGACCCGGTCGCTTTGACCGTCACATCCTGGTCGACCGACCTGACATCAAGGGTCGCGAAGCGATTCTGAAAGTCCATGCTGCCAAGATCAAGATGGACGACAGCGTCAATCTGAAGCATATCGCCAAGCTGACGGCCGGCTTTGTCGGAGCGGACCTCGCCAATCTGGTCAACGAAGCGGCGCTGTTGGCCGCACGAAATAACAAGACGGCTGTCACTCGCACCGAATTTGAAGAAGGTTTTGAACGCGTTGTCGCCGGTTTGGAAAAGACAGCTCGCGTCATGCCCGAAGAGGTCAAACAGCGAGTCGCCTGGCACGAAGTGGGACATACGCTGGTCGCCTGCTCACTGCCGCACGTCGACCCCGTTCATAAGGTCTCGATCATTCCTCGTGGACTGGGTGCGCTCGGCTATACCCTGCAACGTCCCGAAGACGATCGACAACTGGTCACGAAGACCGAATTGTTCAATCGTATCTGCGTGCTGCTGGGGGGCATCGCGGCGGAAGACGTGGTCTATCAGGAAAGTTCGACGGGTGCGTCGAACGATCTGCAGCGCGCGACCGATATGGCTCGCCGAATGATCACCGAGTTCGGGATGAGCCCCAAGCTGGGTCGAGTCCACTACAGCGAATCTCGCAGCAGTCCGTTCCTGGCCGGTTCGGGAGCATCGTCTGGGTACTCGCACAGCGAAGAGACGATTCGCGAGATCGATCTGGAAGTTCGTCGAATCATCGATGCAGCTTATGACGTTGCCAACGACATTCTGTCGACACGACGCCCCGTCATGGAGCATCTGACGCGTGAACTGATGGAACGCGAAACGATTGACGCCCCGATGATTCAAGCGATTCTCGACCAGTACAAAACGGGCCTGCAAATTAAGCCCGGAACCTACGTCGAAACGATCGCACCACCCGGGCCGACGAGCGAATATCGCCCAGATCCGGGTATGCACGGCGAGAGTGCTCA
>CBIHQO010000086.1:0-12714 GCA_966211735.1 uncultured Schlesneria sp. | reverse complement strand
GCGGAAGACCGATTTAAGCAACGGATCCACAAACATCCGCTCGCGTCTCAGGCGAGCAAGCGACTCCCAGGCACTTGCAGACAGCGGAAACGAGGTCTGACCAGTTCGCCAGCCCGCCACGAAGCCGATGAGAATGAAGACCTGTCCGATTCCCCACCGCATCCATTCACGAGAGGTCATCGGCGCGGTAACGATCTGCCTTAACCAGAAACCAACAGCGGCAGTGACCAGCAGGATGCTCACGAATCCCAAGGAGGGGCCTGGAAACGATGGCACCATTCGCAATCGACGATCGCCACTTTCGTCCAAGGGACGCGATCTGGACAATCCTCCTGCGACCGCGAAGGCCGACAATCCTTGAGCCATCCACAGTCCGTACACCCACTCCCAATGTTCGGCCATCGCGCTGGAGGGATTGGTCGCATCGGCAGCATTGTCGGTACTTGCTGACGGAAGCGATCTCACCTGCATGGGCTGCGTGTTGAGTTCAATCTGTGTGTGCTGTATCCAACCAAATGGAAGCAACCCTGCGATCGCCAACGAACCACACCAGACTGCCACCGACGATGTCCGATTGGCAACTTGATCGAGACGTGGGGATCCAAACAGCAGAAACGCTGCCATCGAGATGATGCACTGGTGGCAGATGCACAACGCGACAGCATGTGGCTGTCCACTGCCGAGTGCCACCAAGACCACGCCCGCCTGCGACGTGATCAGATAGGCCAGCCTGCGATGTTGTTCGACTTGTCCGCCAGCGACGAATGCTCCCAGAATGGCACCGAGCGTGCCGAAGCCCCCCAGTAAGGTCAGCGACGTTTCAGAAGCCGCCAGCAGCGGTTGGCATTTCAGCAAGACCCATATTCCAGAGGGGACGTATCCGACGGCATAGATGAGGATGCACGAGGAATTTTCCCAGGTCGAAGACTGAAAGTGCCATCCAAACCAAGGAAACAGCCCGCAACGGCACAGCGAACTGATCACGACCAGGGTACCGATGAGTCCGATAATCGCAGGGTTGTCCGTTGCCAACCGACGAAGACCCTCGTTAGACAGCACTGTCGTGAACGAACTCGAACCTCCCATGACGCCGATTAACGTCACGGCCCAGAAAAGGAGTAAGTCACTCATCAAGCCGACGACTAAGACGCGATGCATTCCTTGTGGCGCGGAGGGGGACGATGATCGACTTGTCAGCAGCAGCGTCCCCGCTGACAACATCAACCAGCAAACGAGCATGTGAACCAAGGTTGAAGCCATCACCACGCCGCTCGCCGAAGCGACGATGATTGCCGTCGCAATCCTGACGCGGACGGCAGTCGCCGATTGTGATCTGTCACCGCAGAACGTTGCCGTCAACCACGCCAGGGTCGTCATTACGACCAACCAGATGACTGCGTACTTGTCGACATGCCATCCCCAATTGATCTGTTGAGGCCGCGATCCGGCGGTCACGAGCCAAGCACCCGTTTCTGCACCAACGGTGGAAAGACCAGCCAGCTGGATGATCACGAGGAGACCTATCGTACCGACACAGCCGCCCGCCAGGCCGCCAGTTGCGGCCAGCGAGGCTGCTCGTTCTGCTCGACTATCGAACAGCAACATTAACAGTCCGATGACGGCTCCCAGCAGGGGGAGTGCCACCGGTGCGACGATGAGCCACTGGGTAAGAATGGTCATCCGGGGGCCTGCGATCGATCAGCCGAAGCTGTCGCGTCTGGTTGAGTCGCCTGAAGGGACCTATTTGCGATGGGGATCATCCAGATGCCCCATAAGCAAAACACCAGCAGCAACGCTGCGGCCGCGAGATCGAATTCGTCACGAAAAAGGTAGCCACCACCGGTCACGAAGACGATTGCAATCCCCTGCACGAGCACGCCCATCGCCAAGACGCGATCGCGGACTGAACGCCCGGCGACGAGAGCCATTCCGCCGATCGTAATCAGCAGACAGCCGAGCAAGAGGCCGCGATTCCAATTAATATGATCCATGATCGTTGGTGCCTGAGTCACGTAGTTTGTTCTATTACGGGCTGATCGCCCTCTTGAATACTGCGCCCCAAACTCACTGAAGATGAATCTTCATCGTTCGAAGACCAACGCGTTGCCATTGCAGCGGAAAAGGAGACGAAGGCCAGCACCGACAATAGGACGACGATGTCCGGGCGTTTATCAAAGGTCGTCGACCTAGCCAATCCCGAATGTTGAGCAGCGGCAGGGATGTTGAGCAGACTTCGAATTCGCGTCGACTGAGGCAGCGCAGACAGCCGCCGTGTGGGAGTTGCGCGTGACGATTCGGCACGCATCGCGTAGTGAATCGTCCCAATCAACAGCACTGAGACGACCAGCCCTGTCGCACCACTCAACCAGATCGCTCCGGCGGTCCTGTCCTCCCGCATTGAGAAGAGCTGCGGCCAAAGGTCTTCCGTTTGCAATGGTTTGCCTGACCAGTATTCCTTGACCAGGTAGACGACGCAGGCAAACCCCAGGAGCGATAACAACGACGCAGTACCAGTCGACTTTTCGACGGCGCAAATGATCGCATTCATGGTGGACATCAGGCCCAACCAAACGGCCTGGCCCCGAGGATGGGGTCGACCAACGAGCAAGACGGCCGCCATGACGGACAGGACCGCTTGTGCGATGAACAAGTAGTCCTGCGTGCTCCACGATCGCCAGGTCGCCACTCCGCGCGGATCACCACCGATCGTGAAGGCCAGGAACGCGAGGTAGATCAGCGCCAGCAACATCGCCCCAGCCCGAACGTGCGGTTTGAAGCGGATTGATTGCCAAACGGCCAATCCGACGACGCCGACTCCCAGCAGCACGACTAGCCACCACGGTCTGTGCGAGTCATCCATGAATCACCGAGGAAATGAAGTTATCGCTTTTCGGTGCTTGGAATCACGCGTTTGGCAACATCGATCTCAACATTGCCGAAGGCTTGCTCGTGACGCTGCAAGAAACCACCTAGCATCAGCCACAGTCGCTTGGCGGTGAAGTAGTTCATCACCATCCGCTGCGACACTTTAACGGGGGCCGGTTTCGCTCCGAACGGTTGAGGATTCAAACCGAAATCCAGCACCAACTCTTCAGGCAGTCCGGCTACTCGCACGAAATTCGCGTACAGCGGCTCCAGACTTTCAGGCTCGATGACGTGCTGTTGCTGGGTGGCAAGTTCCTGGGGAGATTGTTCCGTCATGAGACGATCCTGATCTGAGGTGCATCGTGAAGAGAGGGATTCCATCCGCATCATGATCGCTTAATAGACATGCTGTCAACAAACGTACGAAGCTGCAGATGGGCGTCGATATATTCTATTCCCAAAGCAGGAGAACAGCGCTGGCTGGGGCTCTTCGGAAGACTTTTCGTGCATCGCCCGAGTGATTTCATGGCGGGTGCGCTGCGAGAGCGAGTCTGGGATCATCAATCGCCACTGCACAACTGCCTATGCATCGCGGCGGGGGTTGAGCCGTGGTCGATCCATCCCGATTCGGCTATACTGTCACTCCAGATTGAAACGGCCAGTCGTCGCGGCTGCGTCGGTCATTATTGTCCCAGAAGCAGAGGCAGCAGGTTTTATGAGCGCAACTGTCGGTCAAGTCGCCCCGGAATTCTCAGTTCAAGCTTACGATCGCACCAAGGACGGGACCGATCAGCAATTCAGTCAGGTCAAACTTTCCGATTTCAAAGGCAAGTGGGTCTGTCTGTATTTCTACCCACTGGACTTCACGTTCGTCTGCCCCACCGAGATCGTGGCGTTCGATGATGCCGTCGGCGAATTCAACAGCCGCAACTGCGTATTACTCGCCGCCAGCACTGACAGCGTGTATTCGCACAAAGGGTGGTGCGATAGCCATCCCGATCTGGCCAAGCTGAAGCATCTGATGCTGGCAGACACCAACCATAAGCTGTCGCGCGACTACGGCGTCCTGATCGAAGACCAAGGGATTGCCTATCGCGGCATCTTCTTGATCGCTCCCGATGGAGTCGTCCGCTACCTGGCCATTCACGATTTGCCGGTCGGACGCAACGTCGAAGAAGCTCTGCGAGTCCTCGACGCTCTGCAAACCGACAAGCTGGTCCCCTGCAACTGGAAGAAAGGCGGCAAGACGCTGAACTGATTTCGGGTCTTGAACGTCAAAGAAAACAACGGCCCTCGCTCCAAACACGGAACGAGGGCTATTTTTATCGGTGATTGCTTGTGTCGAGGGTCGACATCGAACAAAACTTCACGATGCAATAGGCAATGCTGTTTCGCGTTGCATCCGCAGACCTTCAAAATACAGACGCAAGTCGACGATCAATTCCTGAGCCAGGGCTTCGTAAGGTGCCCGATGAGCAATTCGATCGCGCAGCCGTTGCAGACGCTCAAAAGGGAGCGGCAGTTCCGACGGATTGGAGGCTCCCGCCATCCAGTCGGCGTCCCGTGGGATGACCGGCAGATAAACCAGCGATCGGCGAGGGCGCGAAACCAGCAACATATCGAGTGTTGCCAGCAACCAGCGGTCGCGTTCGCGTCCAGGTTCGTCGTTCAATAGTTCGCGCAGATCACCCAGGACAAGGTGTTCAAACTCCAGTCGAGGAGAAGCGGCGCGTGAATTTGTGGGGGCAGTCGCAATCATCGGGTTCGCCATTGAAATGCCGCGAAGGCAGACAAAGGGGTGGGCAATTGAGATGGCGGGCGAGCTGAACTTGGTGAAACGCAACCTGCGTGCCAGAAAGACAGGAAGTCGATAATGGCCCACCACGACCGTCAGCAATTGTTAAAATCGTCTGTACTTCTCCTCGAGTTGGCGAGTTGGCACTGTTTCAAAACCACCCGCCAAGCAGACGTGACGCTGACCGAGCGTTCCTTTTCAGGCAGCGCTGCGAGATTGTCCGGCAACCCTTTACTGAGCAGGCGTTTCCGAAGATCGACTGTGGTTTGCCGAAATTGGTGTACCGACCCGAAGTTCGTCTTGCAGCAAAATCCGGACTGAATTAGAAGTCCGGCTCTCCCCTAATTTATAGACGAGTTCTAATCCAAGGCTGCGCGATGCCCCTGGCACCGTTGTTGGCCATAAGGTGACTGCTGATGTTCCACCCACGTCATGCGGCTGTAGTTCTGCTGGCGGTCACGCTCGCATGTGGCTGTACAACCGCCCGTCAATCAAATACCGCCCGAACGGCTCGCGAGCAGTTATTGATTTCGAACGCAGTCGATCAAGCGTTGGCGAAAGTTGATTTCGCGGCCTTCCAGGGGCAAAAGGTTCTCGTCGAAGAGAAGTACCTGGACTGCAGCGACAAGGGGTACGTGATCGGCTCCATCAGGCATCGATTGATGGTGAATGGAGCTTTTATCGCGGCCAAGCCCGAAGAAGCGGATGTCGTCATGGAATTGCGCAGCGGCGGGGTCGGCACCGACGATGCTGATTCTTACATCGGGATTCCGCAGATCGTTCTGCCTGGCATGCTGACGCTGCCTGAAGTGAAACTTGTGACACGTACGCGACAGTCGGCTCTCGCCAAGATCGGCATGGTTGCTTACGACGCGAAGTCTCATCAGCTCTTGGGGGCCGGCGGCGTGTCGTCCTCGCAGTCTGATGACAACAACCTGTTTGTCATGGGGATTGGGCCGTTCCAATCGGGGTCCGCTCGCCGTGAGCTCAAAGAGACAACCACTCCACTGCCAAATCAGCCAATCCAACCTTTGCCAACGACTGTTGCTTTCAACGCCGCCTATGAATCCGCCCCTGATCGGCCCGAGCGTTTGCAACTGACGGGTGATAAGTCGGAAGAGAAGTGACGAGTGTAAAGTAACTAGTGACGAGGGTGTTCGTCGCGATTCACTTCTTGACTGTAAGCCAGATCGCTGACGATTCCGTCTGGAACGCCTTCAGGGAAACCGTGGCGATTCGGGCGGGGAATGATTCTGTGGGCCGCGATTGGATCTGAATCGGTCCAGAAAAGGTGGTCTCTCCTGCTAGCTTCAGAACCAGCTTCACGGTCTTGGAACTGTCTCCCTTGGAAGCCGAAGTCACCGGTTCGGCTGTCACTCCATCGGGCAACCCGGCTGCCGATATGACGAGCTCCCCTTCAAAACCGGACCTGGCAATCGTCACGGGGATTTCCAACGGCTTCCCCGCACTCAACACGAACGCATCGGCGGCAACTGACAATGTGAAGTCGGGCTGAGCCTCCGTCATGGAAAGCAGATACGCATACCGGTCGCCACCGTGAGAGAACCGATCGGAAACCGTCACACGGAATTCACCATCGGCGGGCAGCGTATACTCCACCTCTGGGTCGATCGATTGCTTCCCATCGTCGTCGGCCTCTTTCAGGAGTTTTCCCGCGGCATCGTAGATGCGCAGGACCGGATCCAATGGCGATCCCCATTCACGAGCACTCACTTCGAACCGCAGTCGTTGACCTTTCTTTGCCTGAAATTGATAGGCATCGATATCGCGAGGTGGTGAGATTTCGCCGCTAACAACGCCAGGCACGGTGATCGGCGAAGCATGCGCCAGATCGTTCGGTTCATGTTCAACGATCGCGACATCGGGAGAGACGATGATCGAAGCGGGCAGGCGATGGCTCAATCCATCGACTGGCCATTCAAATCGCCGGCCAATCGCCGATACCGGTGCTGTCACGTCGATTTCCTTCCGCACGAGGTTCCAGCCGCGAAGCTGAAGTTGCTGAGTCTGGCCACCCTGAATCGCGAGCGGCAACACGTGGTCGAGGAACGAACTTCCAGTGACCAGCAGGCGATAGACACACGCTGGACTGCCAAACAAACGAATGCTGCTGTCGGGCGTCGCGGGAAAGGCCCAGGTCCTCAGCGTGTAGATCCCGTCCTGAGGGGCTGTGAAATTCAGTTGCGGGTCGAGTCCCTGGTCGTCTTCATTTTGTTCCAGCACGAATCCTTCTGATCCCAGGATCTGCAGGACAGCATCCTGAGGCGATCCCAGCGTTCGATTCGCCATCAGCGAAGCGACGATGATCTGTCCCTTCTTCAGAGACACCGCAAAGCAATCGGCGTCCCCGTTCTTGCCGTGTCGACCATTCACAATCACAGGCAAGCCTGGCAATGGTGGCGCTTTCGCGACTTCATCATTCGGCTCCGCTTCGTCGATCTCTGGATACGTGCCAATGACAAATGGCCGCAGCCCTGATGCCCCCTCGTCGTTGTAAAAGCGCAGCCAACACACACCAGGTTCTGTCGACGAGGCCACACTAATCGTGATCGGACCAGGCTTCTCGGGGAATGAGACAGTCACCCCAGGGCGCGAGCACCAGACTCGATTCACTCCATCGCCAAGTTTCCCCTGGATGGTCACGCTGGCAGAAGAGCCCTGCTGGCACCCCGCAGGAAACAGTGAAGTCACGTCAGGTGGCGCGGCTTGAGCGATCATGCAGTGCAACACAATCAAACCTAGACTCGCGATGATTGGCTTTCCGGTCACCAGTAACTCCAAACAGTAATCATTCGAGGTCGGGAAATTGATCAGCTACGACGGGGGCGGCCTTACGCCATGGCCAGTGGGGAGGAGCCAATAGAAACGATCCTACAATCAGCGTTCCAAACACCGTGTAGATTACCGCGAAGACCCACGGCTCGGCTTCATAGAAGAGCAGATCATGGACAAGGTTGGCAAGGAAGGCTCCTTGATACGATTTCTGGCCCGACAGCGATCTCAGTTGCCGTTCCCAAACGGTCAGGGGACACGTGATTCCGGCCCACGCTTCGGCCACAACCACTAAGATCATCCCCAGATGGCCACTTCGTAACCAGAAATTGCGAACCCAGTGTTGTCGGAGCAAGATCCCAATCCAGATCGCCGGCAGTCCCAGGACCACGACCAGGACATACAGCATGTGGACGATCACCACGAAATCGGCGGCCAGGCGGTATGTGAGAGTCATGCACCATCAGACCCACTCTCCCACTGATTATTCCCGTTTCGGCTCGCGTTTCTCAAAACGCCCAACCGGAAAGCCGTCGCGGTATGAGATCACGAAGGCCCCGTTTGTCGTCTCGTAACGAATGTCCTCCCGTCGCTCGAAATCGCTCGGACCTTGTCGCAAGACAGCCTCCGTGCCGCCAGGTTCGAGAGCTTTCGCGGCCACTTCGAGAACAATCCGAGTGCGATTCCCCAGCGCGTGACCGGTGGTCGTGAAGGTTGTTCCGTCGACACGTTCCCTGGTGATGAAGTGGGGTTCCACAGCCAGCTTCGCTGCCTGCATTTGTTTCACCATCTCCACGGCGTGTGGATAGGTCACCGCATCATCGACTCCGTGCACAACGAAGATGCGGCTGGCCGACCCCAATTGCTTCATCGTTGCCAAATGGCCGGGATGGCCGACAAATCGCAGTTCTTGCTCATCGGTAGAGAGGTAACTGGGGCTGGTCGGGTCACGACTCCAGCGAGCGTTCAGGCCACCATTTCCTGGTAGATTGAACGCGATCTCATCGCTCAATTTCTTCATGCCGCACATGTCGATAACGCAGGCAAATGTGCGCGGTGCCAGTTTGTTCGCCATCAACGTGACATTGCCACCGCCCGATCCGCCCGTGCTGTAGATTCGCGAATCGGCGAACGGTTGTTGAGATGACTTCAGCGAGGATGTCATCCAGTACAACGCCCGCAACGCATCCAGCGTCTGCAGATAACCAAAGTCATAAGGTTCCGGACCATCAATCGAATCCTTCGGGCCGCTCTGCAGATAGTTCACGCAGAGTGCGACGACATTCAGTCGCTTGGCCAATTCATTCGGATTGGCAGTCCCGTCACAATCTTTGCCGCCCCAATTGTGAAGTGTCAGCATCACGCCAGTCTGCGGTCCAACATTGGAGAGCTTCCCCTCGGGATAATGAACCAGAACGCGTACTGTTCGCGACCCGGGTCGCTGTGGCCATTCTTGTGCTGGAATCTCGACCGCGGCACTGCGTTCTGGAAGCGGCGGCCAATCGTCTGCCGCCGCCCACCGCAGGCAAAATAGAAACAGAAAGACTGCGAAGGGACTCGCCCAACTCAGACCCTGCGAAGTCCTGTGAACTTGCGTCGAAGGCATTCGCCGTCTCCAGCTTGGCGTTTTCTGACAGCCTCACAGTCGTGGATTGCCAGGCTTGTTCGGGGCGTCCCAGCCATTGGCCCCCTTCACTTTAACCTTGCGCGAATAAACGCGATCGCCGCAGGTGCAGACCAGCAGATCAAAGTCGGGTCCGCCGAAAGTCAGATTCGAAACCTTGCCGTTCGGCGTCGGAATGATGCAGTTGACTCGGCCTGGTTGATCGCAGACCTGCAATCCCATTCGAGTCGCCACCCAGACTCGGCCGTCGCGATCCGTGCGAACTCCATCGGCCCCCGAATCGTCAGCCGTGTCTGGCTCATGCAGATGAAAATACTTCTGCTTGTGAGCCAGCGAGCCATCGGCCTGGATCTGATAGCTGTAGACCCAGTGGCTGCGACTATCGGCAACATAGAGCAGAGTCTGATCGGGCGAACAGCACAGCCCATTCGCGAACTTCAGGCCAGAGTCGACAATCTTCTTCTCACCCTTGGGTGAGACATACCAGACCTTGCTGTCCGGCGCGACGAAAGGAGCTGTCGCAAACAGGCTGCCATCGTGACGAACGACCAGGTCATTCCCCTTGAATCCGTCCGCGAAGACGGTCGACTTCCCCGCGGCGTCCCAAGCCAGCACCTGCTCGGTCGCGCCGGCATTGGCGTACAGTCGACCATCAGGACCAAACGCTTGTCCATCCCCTCGCCGTGACTCGGCGAGGAACTCGGTGACCTTTCCGTCCAATCCCAACTTAAACGTCTTGCTGGCACCGACATCGTTGTAGAAGACTTCGCCCTTGGCATTCACTGAAGGCCCTTCGGTGAACTTGTACCCTTCGCCGACCAACTTCCATTCTTCGCCGGGAATCAGAATCTCCTGCAACTGCGGCGAACCCTTACCGGTGGTGACTTGCTGAGGCCAGTCTTTCCACAGCCAACGCATCGCGTCAGGAAACAGTTCCGTGGCATGGTTGCCGTTGTGCCCGCCATCACCCCAGTTGTGGGTCACTTCATAGCCGGCGAAAACCAGTGATCGTTCCATCGCCTGGTTCGCCATCCACCAGTCGCCGCCATAAATGTTCAGATCTTTGCTGCCGTCTTCCAGATAGACTCGCAGTGGCTTGGGTTCGTACTTTCGAATCAAGGTCGAGTAGTTCTGGCCACCACGCAGGCCGACATAGGTGCCGATCGCGCTGAAGACTCGGCGGAATGCGTCCGGGCGTTCCCAGGCAGCGGTGAAAGCGCAGATGGCTCCGCTGCTCGCCCCGCCGATCGCGCGGTCATTGCCATCTTTCGAAAGCTTGATGGCACGGCCATCGGCAGTGGACTTTGTTTCGACGGCGGGCAGCAGTTCATCGAGCACAAACCGCGCGTAGCCATCGCCCAAACCGTCATATTCAAAGCTGCGATTAAATCGCGGCAACGCCTGATCTGAAGTTGCTTTCACGACACCCGGTGTGACAAACACGCCGATCGTGATCGGCATCTCACCTTTGTGAATCAATTGGTCGAAGACTGCCGGAGCGTTGTATTGGACGCCATCTTGATTGACGTAGACACAGGCGGGCTTGGCCGGGTCATACTGCTTCGGGACATAAACCGAGACGTCACGAGTCGTCCCGGGAAAAATCTTACTTTCGGCGAAGGGGAACTTGATCAGTTCCCCCTTCGGGACGGTGTCGTCCGCCGCCTGGGAAACGTGAGACGAAACGGCCACGACAATCGCCGCAATCCATACCGCAAAGCGCAATGAACAGAGTTGCACAGCTTCGGTCCTTCCAAATGCAAGCAGTCAAGACACGGGTTGAGCCGGTCATGATAGCCACAAGAATGGACAAACCAAGCGAGAGCTGGGAGTTCTTTGATGCGAACGTAATGTCAGGTCGTGAACCAGTCACGTTACAACCAGGAATAAAACAGCCAGTTTCTGGCCACATTTCGGCGCGAGTTTTGTGAACCGTTGCATCTTTGGTCCCGCGTGGTAAACTCTGCTCCGTCGTAGAGTGTCGTGAAAAGCGGCTGGCGGTAGGGATTTTGTCAGAACGCATTTGCCAGCAAGTAGTTGAGGTTAGGACCTGAGATGTCAATCACGAAAGAACGCAAGACAGAGTTGATTCAAGAGTATCGACGCGGAGACGTTGATACGGGTTCTCCTGAAGTTCAGATTGCGGTGTTGTCGTCGCGCATTTCCCAATTGACCGAACATCTGAAAGGTCATGTGAAGGATCATGCAGGACGCCGCGGTTTGCTGATGCTGGTGAGCAAGCGTCGCAAGCTGTTGAACTATCTCGAAAGCCATGCCAAGAGCCGATATACAGAAGTTATCGGCCGACTCGGACTGCGTAAGTAATTGCAGCCCAAATTGTTGTGGCGACAGGCGTCTGGTCTGTTGCCTGAGCGGGTCGGTGCGGTCATCAGTCGTTAGCCCGGCCCAATCGAACTCGGTTGCCGACGCACATCTGCGGGCAACCCTCAATCCATTCTTTGTAGGAAAACAATAGTGAAAGTAGTCGTCGAAAGAGAATTTGCGGGTCGTAAATTAAGCCTGACCAGTGGTGAAATGGCAAAGCAGGCCGCTGGTGCGGTGTTGGTTCAGTTTGGTGATACAGTTGTCTTCGTTGCTGCTCAAAATGGTCCGTCGCGACCGGGAACCGACTTTTTCCCTTTGACCTGTGACTATCGTGAACGTTCAGCGGCAGCGGGCAAGTTCCCCGGTGGTTTTATCAAGCGCGAAGGTCGGCCGACCACCAAGGAAATCCTGACCAGTCGCCTGACTGACCGGCCCATCCGACCCCTCTTCCCCGAAGGATATATCGAGGAAGTCCAGGTGATGTCGAATGTCCTCTCGGTTGATTCCGAGAACGATCCAGACGTACTGTCGATTATCGGGGCGAGTGCTGCACTAAGCATCGCCCCGGTTCCATTTCAGGGCCCAATCGCCGCAGTGCGAGTGGGTTTGCTGGAAGAGCAGTTCGTGCTGATGCCAACACGGCAACAGATGGAAACCAGCCGCCTGGATCTGATCGTTGCCGGTAGCCACGATTCAGTCCTCATGATCGAAGGCTTCGGCCATCAGCTTCCAGACGACCAGATGGCCGACGCGATCATGTTCGCTCAACGAGCCATCACCGAACTCTGCGAGATGCAGAAAGAGTTCGTTCAGAAGCTGGGCAAGGTGAAGATCGAATTGCCGGCAGCCGCAGTGAACCCATTCGATGCCGCTCTGCGTGAGAAGGCTTATCAGCGGATGGAAGACGCCAAGGTTGGCGGAGTGAAAGCTGACCGCCGCGGTGCCCGTAGCGATCTGAAAGCTGCGCTGATCGAAGAGTTCTTCCCGAACGGTGCCGAAGCGACTGCCGACGGCTGGACCCGCGAACAATTCTCAACGGCCTTCTACGCCCTGGAATCACGCGTCGTTCGCGACCTGATCCTGAACAAGAAGCAGCGCCTCGATGGCCGCAAGCCAGAAGATCTGCGAGCAGTCTCCTGCGATGTCAGCGTTCTACCTCGCGTCCACGGCTCAGCCCTGTTCACCCGCGGCGAAACACAATCGCTGGCGACTGTGACTCTCGGGACCGCTCGAGATACTCAGCGAGTTGACGGGCTGTTCGACGAAATCCAGAAGCGATTCATGCTGGACTACAACTTCCCGTCCTATTCGG
>CBIHQO010000085.1:0-12716 GCA_966211735.1 uncultured Schlesneria sp. | reverse complement strand
TTAAGCTCGCGGCATTTCGTCGCGTGCGTGGTCTTTTTTGTCATTATCTGGAGGCCTACATGCGACGACGTTTGGATCCCAAATCACGCGCGACTTCTATTCGTGCAGGGTTTACCCTGATCGAATTGCTGGTCGTGATCGCGATTATTGCCGTGCTGATTGCACTACTATTGCCGGCAGTGCAACAGGCGCGTGAAGCCGCCCGCCGGACTCAGTGCAAGAACTCGCTGAAGCAACTGGGCCTGGCCCTGCACAACCATCACGACACGTTCCTGCGGTTACCCCCGGGTGCCTGTCGCGACAACACTCCGTTCTCTAACGCGAACAGCAATGGTTGGGGCAGTTCCTGGATGATCTACATCCTGCCGTACATCGATCAGGCTCCGATGTACAATGCCTATCAACTGAGTGGGAATTCGGGCTGTTTCAATTCGAACAACAATACCGTTGTGAAGAATAAGACCATCCCTGCTTTCACTTGTGCTTCGTCAACCATCTCCGGGTTCAGCCCGAATGGAACTCAGGGGATGATTGGCCATTACGCAGGTATCGCTGGCGCGGTGAATGGCAATATTCCCGGCTATACGGAATCACGCAACGTCGCCGGCGGCCACGGAATTGCGGCCTGGGGCGGAACATTCTTCGCAGAAAGCCAGATCAATTTCCGTGATCTCACCGACGGTACCAGCAACGTAATCATGGTCTCAGAAACGAGCGATTTGTTGCGAGACACCAACAAGAGCACGCGTATCGATTGGACGCTGGCCTATCCATACGGATGGACCATGGGAACCGATCATGACTATAAGAGTGGCAGCACGGAACGCGTCTACAACACCACCACGGTTCGTTGGAAGATCAACGACAAGCTGAAGTCCAGTGCCGGCAATGCGGGTTGGACTGGCGACGGAACATCAGAAGGGATCAGGGCGGATTCGGGCTTGAACATCCCGCTGAATTCACCGCACACGGGCGGGGTTCATGCTCTGCTGGCGGATGGTTCGGTTCGCTTCATCAGCGAGAATCTGGATTTCGCGACACTCAACCGATTGGTCACGCGAGACGACGGCCAGCCAATCGGCGACTTCTAAGCAATACGATCTCGTAGAACACTGGCTGTGGCACGACCACAGCCAGTGTTCGTTTCATGAGATCAGGCAATTTCCTGTCACCAGTTCTGATCACAATTTCATGTTGGGAGTTATCGAATGGCGAAGGGCCTCGCTGTGGCAGTGCTCAGTGCTTGCATGTTCACACTGTCTGGATGCGGTGCTGCGTCCGGGCCTGCACCTGTGTCTCAAGTTACGGTCGCTGGTACTGTCAATCTGGACGGCAAGCCTCTGCCCGATGGACAGATTGTCTTCACCTCGCCTGGAATGAGCGGCGCTCTCATTTCTATCAAAGACGGGAAATTCGAAGGCAAATCGGGAGTTGGCGAAAAAAGGCCTGAAATCAGAGCATTTCGGACCAGCACGCCGGTGATGATGGGCGACAAGCCAGGGCCAACCGTTGAAGAAAACTACATTCCTGCTCGTTTCAACACGGACTCGAAGGTGATGGTCAAGATCGAAGCCGCCGGGCGGAAGGATCTGAAGTTCGATGTCGAAAGCCAATAGGTCATCGACTACGTGCAGATTACGGCGACGAGTCTGACCTTCGGCGCTGATCTGAAATCATCGAATCAATCGGGGCACCCTTCTCTGGGATGCCCCGTTTGCATTTCGGTCGAGTAAAATGCTGACGATCGTGGGGTCGGGGCCTGCCGATGTATCGCCGGGACTACTCGCGCAGTTACAGTTTGCCCTTGAGCTATCGCGTTAATCTCTCTCCAACAAAATCCGCTTGAAGGTCATCGACGATCGTGACGACCCCAGAATCCAAGCCACTGTCATCAGCCGTACCAGCTCGTTCCGGACGCCTGTGGGTGTGGTTTCTGGCCGGCTTTCTGATCGTGTTTGTGGGCATGCTCTTCTTCTTCACGACGTACGACATGCTTCCTTCCGGCCGAGGGATCGTCAAAACGAACCTCTGGGAATATTACTCGTTGAGAGTCCCTTTGATGTTTAAAGCACAAGCACTCGGCCCGGGCACAGTTCGTTCGTCCGCGGTGATGCTCACACTATTCCAGCACACGATC
This sequence comes from uncultured Schlesneria sp., assembly GCA_966211735.1. Lineage (GTDB taxonomy): Bacteria > Planctomycetota > Planctomycetia > Planctomycetales > Planctomycetaceae > Schlesneria. The sequence goes on along the minus strand of CBIHQO010000085.1, from coordinate 10,579 downwards.
TGCGCCGCCTTCGGCGGGCTTGTGGCGCTCGCCATTGGATGGAAGGCCAAAATGCGGAGGCAACGCAGAACTGGCGCGTAGCAGGCATTGGCATTTCAAGTTGCCTTCTCTCCACGAGAAGTAAGCCGATGTACGTGGTGCCGTAATCGCCATCCCGTTCCGATGTTTCTGGGAGCGCGGATTCGCGGATGGCTTACTTCTCGCGGAGCGAGAAGGCTACTTAAGGAGAGAAGCGAATGGGTTGGGCAGCGGCCTACATTGAGAAGCTACGGGCGGGCGAGACGGTTTCATTTCGGCCTCGCGGTAACTCGATGACGGGCAAGATCGAATCCGGACAGCTTTGCACCGTCGAACCTGTGGAGACAGACGCGCTATGCGTGGGTGACATTGTGCTCTGCAAGGTCAACGGCACCGAGTACCTGCACCTGATCAAAGCCATTCGAGGACCGCGATTCCAGATCGGTAACAACCGCGGTCGGATCAACGGCTGGGTCTCGGCAAGCTCGATCTATGGGCGATGTGTCCGGGTCGAGAGTTAGGTCTGTACGGAACGCTGGGTGCGATGTATGAATCTGACAATGGGCTCGCTGAATCGCATGCTTGCTGACGGAGGCCGTGTGATTGTTGAAGGGATTTGTGATGCGCTCGCGTTGGTTATTCCATTGTCTGTTGGCCGCAACGTCCCTTTCGGTAGGCTGCAACCGTGCGGAGCCAACGCCTCAGACCGTCGCGACTCCAACACCCCCAATGAGATTGAACGCAGAGGCCAACAAATCGGATCTGGTTCTGGTGCATCAGGAGGTGCTCTCCGAGGAACCACGTATTCGTCTTCATCTGACCATGTTGCTGTTAGAGATGCAGGTGCCGACGGAAGGTCTGCAACCGTTTTCGACGGAGTTGCCAGATTTGTTCGGTACTGACGAAGCGTGTCGAGTCGTCGCGACCGACGAACTGTGGGCACTGATTGCAAAACTGCAACAGAAACAGATCGTGCGGCATCCTCCCAAACAGATCATAGATGTCGCCAGCGCTAGCGCTGGAACATGGAGAACCGAATGGCCGCACGACCACCATGATGGAACTGTCACTCCGACCGTGGAGGTCGATGGAGTCATTCGGGTCGAACTCATTCCACCGAGAAGGAAAGACAACCGAGCTGTCACCCCGGCGACTGCCGTTGAATCCCTTCGAGCCAATGAAACCCTGGTCGTCTCCGAGCCCGCAGAAAAAAGCGGTAGCGTCCAGGTTTCTCGGATTCCGGTTTTGGGAGACCTCCCCATCGTGGGTGAGGAACTCTTCACCTCCAGGGGAAAACCAAGACATTTCATTAAGAAGAGGATGTATCTGGTTTCGTGTGAAGCGATGGGAGAGTAACTGCAGCCGAATATCAATTGGTCCACAAGGTACACACATCAAGCGTCTTGTAAGTCATACAGCGGACTGATACTAATCAGACTTCACTCATCTTCAGTCTTGCCGCGAAGTGGCAGTCGTGTGCGATCGTCGAAAGGATTCGTGATGCCATCTCATTGGGTAGGTCGTTTTCTGTTCGTCGTGGCGAGTACCTTGGCGGGTTGCCAACAAGCGCAGCCTGTTCCGGCAACCGCAGTGCTCGCCCCTGTGCCGGTGTCAGAATCCGTGCCAGTGGAAGCTGTGGTGGTTCCCGTCCGTCATGAAGTCGCTTCAGATGAACCTCGAGTTCGCATTCATCTGACGATGGTCGAAATTCGGGGCCGTGGACCCTTTCCGAAAGAGCTGCCGGATCTGTGGAGTTCGCAGGAAACCTCGCGTGTTTTCTCGACGGACGAAATCCAGGCGGCGGTCGTTGAAGCCGAAAAAACTGGGATGGCACGAGGCCGCGCTTGGGCGGATCTGGAAGTCGCCAGCGGACAGACCGGGGATTGGGATTCGAAAGGGGGCGCTATCGGCGGCGTCACTGTCACCCCGACGATTGGATCCGATGGGCTCGTTCAGGTCTCATTTGTCGCGCCCCAAGACAAACCCAATACCGAACAGACCACTCCGCACGAGACAAAGGTCGATCTGCGAGAGAACGAAACAATCGCGATCGCTGGACCAACGTCACACGGGTGGTCGACCGAGATTTCGAGGGTTCCAATCGTCGGAGACATCCCTGTGATTGGACCGACGTTTTTCTCAGCCAAGAAAATGACCAAAGAATCTAATAGGGCATTGTTCTTATTGTCGTGGGAAACGATACCGCAGTGATCGAGAAACCCGACCACCGATGACAAAATCTACTTTCCAATACATCGCGGGACCAATCTCCATCATTGTCGGTCTGATACTGATGATGGGTGGAGCGATGTTGTCTCTGGTGACAGTTATCAGCAAATTTCCTCGCGTATTTTTGGTTCCCGGCATTGGCCAAGTCGTATTGGGTTTGGCCTGCGTTGCAGGTGGCATTCTATTGTGGCGTGGCAGCGCCTTCGCGAAATACGTTTTGATCCTTGTCGGAATTGGCGTCGTGATCAACACGATCGTCTATCTCTGGATGGGGATCTCAGAATCGCGTTCCCATCACAATCGGCGTCAGCAAGCACCTTGGCCGACCTCTGCGGTCCAGAGCGAAAACGCAGTCTGTTCGCGATTTGGCCGTCGTCTCCCTTCTCCATCCGAGCGGAAGCTGTCATCGAATTCTTCTGTCGTCCCTGCCGGGACTCATCGGTCATCAATCGTCGTCGGACCCACCACTGGAAGTGGTGGGCTATTGTCGGCCGTCCCTACCGGGACTAAGCGCGCTGACGCGGCGTGGCTCGCCTGAAGATAACGGACCGGCCAATCTGGATGGCATGGTTGCCGAGGTCCGTGTGCCTCCCCTATTGTATTGGTCGCCTCTCATGATGGCCGCGAGTTGGCTCGTTTGCTCTGACGATTGACCTCTTAGATTCTGGTGGAGTCGTATTTCGTGAACCGCGCTATCCCTTTTTCGCTGATTCTGCCGCTGTCGCTGGTGACCGCGCTTTCCATAGGCCAACTTCGAGCTGACGACTTTCCGACTCCGAAAAACACCGAGAAGGCGACGACATCGCCGATGGCGCCGGATGAAGTCGTGAAGACCGCGAAGTTGCCGCCGGGCTTTGTGCTGCAGGTGTTTGCGGCCGAACCAGATGTGCAGAATCCGATTGCGATTACGACCGACGAACGAGGTCGGTTGTGGGTCGCGGAGAACTATAGTTGGGCGGGCGGCGGGGCCGGTGGATTTGATGGCGAGCAACGCGATCGAATCGTCGTCCTGGAAGATACCGATGGCGACGGCAAGCATGACAAGCGGACGGTCTTCTGGGACTCGGCCAAAAAACTGACGAGCGTGGAAGTGGGATATGGCGGCGTGTGGGCGATCTGTCTGCCGAACCTGCTGTTCATTCCCGATGCGAATCGTGACGACATCCCCGATAGTGCTCCGCAGATTGTGCTCGACGGCATGAACGAAGGGTCTGTCGGCCACACTCCCGCCAACGGTTTGAAGTGGGGTCCCGACGGCTGGCTGTATGGTCGGCATGGGATTCAGGCGACCAGCAGCATCGGCAAACCGGGCTCGGGAGAGTCGCAGCGGATCAAGATCAACACCGGCGTGTGGCGCTATCATCCGACTCGCGGCGCGGTCGAAACCGTGATGCATGGGATGACGAATTCCTGGGGCCACGATTACGATCAACATGGCGAGCAGTTCGTCATCAACACGGTCATCGGCCATCTGTGGCATCTGGTGCCGGGATCGCATACGCGACGGATGTACGGGATTGATTTGAATCCGCATACCTATCATCTGGTCGAACAAGCGGCCGACCATGTTCACTGGGACACCGGCGAATCGTGGGGTGATGTTCGCAAAGGAGTGACCGACAAGACCAGCGCGGCCGGGGGCGGACACGCTCACATCGGCCTGATGATCTATCAGGGCGACAACTGGCCCGAGCAATACCGCAATCGTGTCTACACACTCAATCTGCACGGGATGCGCATCAACAGCGACACGCTGGAGCGACAAGGGGCTGGCTATACGGCCCACCATGGTCCCGATCTGTGTTTCTTGCGCGATCCGTGGTTCCGCGGGATGGATTTGATCACAGGGCCGGACGGCGGCGTGTTCATCGCCGACTGGAGCGACACGGGTGAGTGTCACGATCATGACGGCGTGCATCGGACCAGCGGACGCATCTACAAGCTGACGTATGGTCAGCCGGAACAAGTGAAGGAATTGGATCTGACGAAGGAGTCGACCGAAGACTTGGTCAAGCAGCAACTGCAGACCAACGTCTGGTGGCCTCGACAGGCTCGACGCATCCTGGCCGAACGAACCGCAAAGGGCCGCAATCAAGCCAAAATCGTGGCGGCTCGTGAGCAGACGATCAAGCTGATCAAGGGCGACATCAAACTCGAACAACGACCACGACCGACCAAGATGTTTCGGGAACGGAAGATCAAGGTGAATACGAGTGATATCAATCTCGAACAACGACTGCGGCTGATCGAGACGTTGTATGCGCTAGGAGCCACGGCAGCCGAACTTCAAGGCCTGCCTGCCTCGAAGGATGAACATGAAAACGCTGTTCGATTGCGGATGCTGATTGAAGTCTGCAACGATGACCTTGCCAATCAAGAAAAGCTGCTGGAGCAAGTGCTGCTGCAGACCGCCAAGAGCGATCCGTCGGGCCTGGTGCAGTTGTACGTCGCTTCCGCATTGCAGCGATTGCCGGTCGATCGACGCTGGGCGATCGCCGACGAACTGGCTCTGAAAGCGGACTTTGCGAATGATCGCATGTACCCGTTGATGGTCTGGTACGGCATCGAAGCCGCGGTCCCACGTGATCCTGCCAAGGCGGTGGCCCTCGCGAAATCGTCCAAGATCCCTCTGGTGACCGAGTGCATCGCTCGACGACTGACGCTGGAGATCGAACGAGACCCCGCGACGGTCGACAAGCTGGTGGAACTGGCCGTGGCGAATGAGGCGACCTTCGGGCCATCAATCATTGCCGGGATGGCCTTGGCGTTGAACGGCTGGCAGAAGGCGAAAGCCCCTGCCGGTTGGGCGCAAGCGGCCGATAAGTTCGCCAAAGTCGATTCGGCTGATTTGAAGCGACACCTGCAAGGCTTGGGAGTCGTGTTCGGCGACGGCCGGGCCCTCGACGAACTCCGCAAGCTGGTGAACGATGGCGGGGCTGAAGCGGAATCTCGACGACAGGCTTTGCGAGCCTTGTTGACCGGTAAGCCTGCCGATTATGTTCCGACGCTGTTCAATCTATTGGGCGATCGGGCGGTGAATCTGGAAGCGATCCGCGGGCTGGCTCAGTACGACAACGCCGACACCCCCAAGCAGATTTTGAATCGCGCGGGAATTTATGGCATTCCCGAACGGGCCGAGATGATCAACACGCTGGTGTCGCGGCCGGCCTATGCCAAGGCACTACTCGCCGCACTGCGAAACAAGCAGGTTGCAACCAGCGAAATCACCGCGTTTCACGCTCGACAGATTCGCGCCTTCGAAGACGAAGCCCTGACGAAGGAACTGACCGAACTGTGGGGCGATGTCCGGGTGACGGCGACCGAGAAGCGACTGCTCATGGAGCAATTGAAGTCACAGTTGACGGCCCCCGCTTCGGCTCATCCGAACCTCAGTGCCGGCCGCGCGGTCTTTCAGAAGACGTGCGCCAATTGCCACGTGCTCTATGGAGTCGGTCGTAAGCTGGGCCCTGACATCACCGGTTCGAACAGAAAGAACATCGACTACCTGCTCGAAAATATCGTCGACCCGAGTGCCAGCGTCGGAGCCGACTTCCGAGCCGTCACCGTGGTCCTGGAAAGTGGCCGCGTTCTGAACGGTGTGATCAGCGAGCAGAATGAACGAACGTTGACTCTGCAGACCGCTCAAGAGCCAGTGACGCTGGATCGCAAACAGATCGATGAGATCAAGCAGACTTCGTTGTCGATCATGCCAGACGGACTGTTGCAGAACCTGAGTCCAGAACAGATCCGAGATTTGTTCGGCTACCTGATGTCGATCGAACAGGTGTCGTTGCCGAACTGATTTGGGAGCGATTTCAATAAGGTGAGCCGCGCTGCGTCAGCATGGGGACACCTTTGGAGTGCGGTGGCTCGACACCGCTTTGGATTCATGGCAAATGGAATTGCAACCGCATCAACTCCCAAGTTGAGAGATCCAAGCCACAACGGCTGCTTTTAGAATTGGCCAACGCTCTCCAATGCGGTGCTTCGCAAACTGAAACCAAAGCTCCGTCGAGCCGGAGCACTCCAAAGGTATCCGCGTCCTACAGCAGCGCGGCTCACCTGGTGAATACGGTCATGCTTCAGATACATCACTGGGTCGATATCGAAGATGACAGGGCGAATCAGTTCGTCGGCATCATTTGCGGGGGACTGCTTCTGCTCGCATTTGTGGGATGGCTTCGAAAGCGGTCCTCTAAAAACTCGAAGCGGGATTGAGCGGGGTTCCGAAGACTGGGCACATCTTTGCTTCAGACTCGCTCTCAGTTCGGCGATTCGCCTTGACGGCTTCTATTTTCTTCAGCGAGAATGCCGATAGATAAACTTGCCTGCATGCCTTCCCGCCTGTTCGCCCGCCTTTGGACAATCCCGCTATGCATCATCCCGACACCCGTCGATGGAGTTTGCCGCATTCGATCGGCCGTCGATCGCTCTTGCAAGCAGGGGCGTTAGGTCTGGCCGGAATGAACTGGCCGCAACTGCTGCAGGCTCAAGGCAATTCGACGGAAGGTGTGGGACCGGGATTTGGGCGAGCGAAGCAGTGCATCTTTTTGTTTATGTGGGGTGGGCCGAGTCACATCGACACGTTTGACCCGAAGCCCAACGCTCCCAAAGAAGTTCGCGGTCCGTTTGCGACGATTCCAACGAATGTGCCCGGCATCGAATTCACCGAGCACTTTCACCGCACGGCCAGGCATGCCGATAAACTGTGCCTGATCCGCTCGCTGACGCATGACGATCCCGCTCATCTGTCGAGCGTTCACACGGTGCTGACGGGGCATCTGCCACCGACGAACAAGTCCGATGCGGTGCCACCCAGCGATCGCGACACGCCGCACCTGGGCTGTGTGATCGGCAAGTACCGACCGAGTCCCTCGGCGATCCCCCCGTGCATCGCGATGCCCTGGATCGTGTCACATCCGGCCGCGCCCGGAGGCATGGCACCGGGACAGCATGCGGGTTGGTTCGGTCATCAGCACGATCCGTTTCTTGTCACGGGCGACCCCAACCAGCCAGGCTGGAAAGTCCCCGGTCTGTCACTGATTGATGGTCAGTCGCCCGAACGGTTGGGATCTCGACAGGCCCTGCTCCAGGCGATGAACCTGCAGCAACGACTGGCCGAACAAGCAGGTCTGATCGATCAGCAGACATTGCAGCAGCAGAAGGCATTCGGCCTGCTCACGTCGGCGACTGTTCGCGGAGCATTCGATCTGCAGCAGGAGACCGCGGAGACGCGAGATCGCTATGGCCGACATATCCATGGTCAGTGCGCGTTGCTCGCTAGACGTCTGATCGATCATGGCGTCCCGTTCGTCACCGTGAACTGGCATAACGACGGTCAGAACTTCTGGGACACGCACGGCAACAATTTCAACCGGTTGCAGAACGACCTGATTCCTCCAGCCGACCGAGCACTCTCTGCCCTTTTAGAAGACTTGTCGCAATCAGGAAAGCTCGACGAGACACTGATCGTCTGGGTCGGCGAGTTCGGCCGCGGCCCGAAGATCAACGGCAGTGCGGGTCGCGAACATCATCCGCGTTGCTACACCGGCCTGATGGCCGGCGGCGGAATCCGCGGCGGTCAGATCTACGGCGTCAGCGACCGAATCGGCGAATACCCCGCCGAGAAGCCAATCGCGCCGCAGAACCTCACGGCGACGATGTACCACGCCTTCGGGTTCGACCCCGCCACCAAACTGCACGACACGCTGAGCCGCCCGTACCAGCTTTACGGTGCGAATCCACTCGTCGAGTTGTTCTAACATCGTCGGTTATGCTTCGTGGTCCAATTCACTGAGTGGTTGGACTTAACGACCGTGCGCGATTCCACCTGCGAGAAATATAGGTTTTGGTGCCGCTGGCGACGCAAAGCCGTCGCCAGTGGCTTGCCGATGTGTCAAAGAGTAACAATGCATGGTGACGCCGAATGTGGCACAAGCTCGTCACCCGATCAAAGCGATGGCAGCGACGCGAAGACACTGGTGGTACCCAACCTGAAATCCAAAACGAGCAGAATCGCGCACGTTGATTTAGTTGCCGAACAGACGTTCATCTGGGAGCTCCCGTTCGTCGACTCCAGCCACCATCCGGCAACCACGAGCTCAGTGGTCCGGACGGCGGGCTTTCACGAGTAGCCGGTTGAGTTCGGCCAGTTCTCCGGGTGAGAGGTGGGCGAGTTGTCGGCGGTGGAGATCGATCACAGGGACGTCGAGGGCTGCCAGCAATTCGCCTCCGCGGGTCGTCAGCTTCAGTATCTTCTGCGCGTCGCACTCGATGAGTTGCAGCGAATGCAACGACGAGACGACCTCATCGAGGGCGTGGGGGATGATGAGCCGCGAACTCACTTCCGCCCACGGCAGGGCCTTCCCTTCCCCGCGCAGGATCCGTAGCACGTTGTAAGCCGGACCATAAAGTCCGTGGCGTTCGATGAGCGGTTTGAAATCGGCTTGCAACTTCGCTGCGGATCGCATCAGGTTGATCGCCACTTCCTGTTCTCGGACATCGAACGGGTCGCGCTTCTTCAGTTCGACTTGAAGCGTCGACGACAGCTTCGCACCGCCCCCTTCCCGACGGACTTGCGCCGGCGTGCGACCGAATTGCCGTCGGAAGGCCTTACCGAAGGCCGCTTCCGTTTCGTAGCCAACGTCGCGGGCCACCTGCGCCACGGTCGCTCCATCGCGGCGTCTCAATCGGGCTGCAGCACAGCATAACCGCCACCATGTCAAATAGGTCAGTGGCGGTCGGCCGGTCACCTGTTTGAATCGAGCCGCGAAGGCAGATCGGGAAATCGAGAGTCGATCTGCCAACTCGGCGACCGTCCAGGGGTGGGCGGGTCGCTCGTGCATCAGTTGCAGAGCGAGCCCGATCTCCGGGTCGGACAGGCCCCGCAGCCAGCCGTGAGCCGCACATTCGGAATTGGGCGTTCGATGAGCCCGGATCGCGGCGACCAGCAGAACATTGGCCAGGCCGTTCGCGACCGCTTCCCAGCCTGATTGAGTGCCCCGTACTTCGTCCGCCAATCGACTCACCAAACCGCTCAAGTCATCCGTCGCTGGCAAGGACAACACCGGCGGCCAACTCACACCCCCCAAGCCGGTCTGGCCGACTGCGAACTCGACACGCCCCATCACAACCTCGGCAGGTTCTGTCTCAGCGGGTTCGAGGACAAGCAAACTCTTCCCACCAAACAGGAACAAGACATCGCCCGCATTCAGAACGAGGGATGCCCCCGGCTGGCAGTCCACACGAACGCGACCGCGGTTCGCCGCATAGAAGGCCCCCTGATCGCCCCAATCGCCGACCAACGAGAAAGAGCGATCAACCGCGACGCATCGATCAATCCGGATCTTGGCGCCCGAGGTTTGAATGACATCCGTCAGCACATCCATTTCGCACCTGATCCTGGACGATTGAACTAGAAAACTGGCCAATAGAGCATTTTACGTCCAAGCAACGGCGGGTACAGTCCCTCGCGGTGAGGGACACATCCCCTTTTGGTAGCTGCCGGCGCGACAGGCGTCCGGCCAACTCTTCAGGAAGAAATGAATATGACTGCGCGACTTCTCGGCTTCGTTCTGGTGGCTGCTGCCATGACAGTCACCCCCACTCTTCGAGCGGATGACTACACGCTGGACGCATCCCATGCGGCCGTCACCTTCAAGATCTCGCATGCCGGCCTGAGCTGGACCCACGGCCGGTTCAAGGATCTGTCCGGGACATTCACAATCGACCCCGCCAACCCCGCCGCCACCCGGTTCGAAATCGTGGCCAAGGTCGACAGCGTCGACACGGACAACGCCAAGCGGGACGAGCACCTGAGAAGCCCCGACTTTTTCAACGCCAAGCAGTTCCCCAACCTCACCTTCAAGAGTACATCCGCCAAGCCCATCAAAGGGGGGTACGAAGTGACTGGCGTTCTGACCCTGAACGGGATGAAGAAGCAGATCACGGTCATCGTGACCGGCGGTAAGACGACCGAATTCCCGAAAGGCGTGCAGCGGACCGGCTACTCAACCGAGTTCAAGATCAAGCGCAGCGAGTTCGGCATGGACAAGATGCTCGAAATGATCGGCGACGACGTGCTGATCTCCGCCAGCTTCGAAGGGACCAGGAACTAGTCGCCGTGATCGCCCGCCCCACCTTGTCGAGGAGGTTCCGATGCCCAACCCAGTTCTCATGGCCGAGGCGATCGGCATCGCTGCAGTCGTCGCGGCGATTGTCGTGTGGTTGTTCGACCGGTCTGGGTTGGCCGGTGGGGCAGTCGGAGTGGGGTTGGGCATCCTCGCGGGAGCCTGGGTCCTGGGGCTGACGCCTCAGGTCCCTCCGCGAGGGG
>CBIHQO010000084.1:0-12810 GCA_966211735.1 uncultured Schlesneria sp. | reverse complement strand
CCCTATTATCAATGCTGTGGACGCCCCTTATCGCTAATCGTCTCTTCCGGGGCAAGTCCGGCGAATGTGACGAAGCGCCGAAATGAACAGGCGAGATGAACACAATCTCTGCGGCAGAAAGATGTTGAGTCTCCGACCGAACCATCTGCGTGATTGCCTACTTCGACTGTTGCTCTTTCAACCGCTTCTCAAAAATCAATTCTTTTTGAGAGACGTAGTCGCGATAACCTTCGGCGTCGGTGAACGGATTCGCCGGCGCCGTTTTTAGACGCTCGAACTTGGCTTGCATGCCGTAGTAATCGCCGTGCGCTCCGAGAAAGACGTCACACGGAAGTTTTTTCAGCACCTGAAATGTCTTCGCAAAATCCTGTGCGATCTCGGGATAGTCCTTGTTGTCCACGAGTCGATACCCGGGGTTCACGTTGGGACTGCCGATCACGACAATATCATACATCTTGGCCGCGTCGGAAACCTGCCAGGTCCATGTCGTGCACCCACGGGTGTGGCCGGGAGTGGAATGAGCGACGAGCGTCACGCCGCCCAGCGTGACTTCATCGCCATCTTTCAAAACGCGATCGATCTTACAGGCCGGCCAACGACTGTCGGTATACAGGTACTGACCAACGCCGCCCGACGACATCACCCTGTCGTCCCCGCGCATGGCGAAGACTTTGGCACCCGTCAATTCCTGAAACGCTGCGTGTCCCGCCACGTGATCCGAGTGGGCGTGGCTGGCAAGCAGGATCTTCACATCACCAAGTTTGAATCCCAGAGACTCAATCGACGCCCGGATCAACGGCACGGTCTCTTCAAATCCGGTGTTGATGACGATGTGGCCTTCGGGTGTTTCAATGAGATAGCAAGCCAGCGCCTTGGAACCGACGTAGTAGGTGTTGCCGATCACGCGATGAGCGGGAAAAGCATCTTCCGCACAAGCGAACGACGAGAAGATCATCGCCAGCAGAGCGACCGCCGGGCAGAGGAGGAAGAAATTCCGCATGGTTGTGCTTTCAAAGGTGAACGGCCCGCGCCAAACGGCATCAGCCAGCACTCGTGTCCGTAGTCATCACGGACTGAACAGCAGCTACGATCTGATCGTGCAGCAATCCGTTGGTGACGATCACACCACGGTTTTGATTCAGCTCAGTGCCGCGCGAGAAGTCGAGAGCCTTACCGGCAACATCGGTGACTCGCCCCCCCGCCTCCTCAACCACGGCGATCCCGCCGGCGTGGTCCCAGATCTTTTCGAAGTAGCCCGTCTTCGTTGGCAGACGCAAATAGGCATCCGCAAAACCTCGCGCGACCGTGGCGTACTTGGCCTGGCTATCCATGCGAACCGGAGCGGCAGTCAGCCCCAATCGCCGGGCGACCATCGCAGATTCATTGTGAGCACTATGGCCAGACTCGACCGATTCGCAAAATCGAGCCAACGCGGGGTCGATCGTCTTCGTCACGTGAATCGGCTGCGGCGGTGCATCCGAATCTAACGGACGGACAAAAGCCCCCTGCCCTCGAACGGCGTAGAACAATGTTCCGATCGGGGATCCTTCTTCCGCCGAAATGGGAAGGTTAGGACAGCCGAGCACACCGAGTTCGATCGTTCCGTCGACAATTAAAGCCAGCGAGACCGCGTATTGCCCCTTACGCAGAAATCCCTTGGTCCCGTCAATCGGGTCCAGCGTCCAGAAGCGCGACGTGTACTTCATAGCGCCGCCGCGATCGATCCAGTGACAGATCTCTTCGTCGGCAGCAATCCCAAGGCGATGGACGTGTTCGCAAACAGCCTTTAGAAAAGCCGCATTCTCGGGCCAACGTAAAGCGGCCGCATCTTCTTCTGCGATAATTGGGTCGTTTGGATAAACAGCATCGATACTGCGACAGACAATTGCCTGGCTGCCGAAATCGGCAATCGTCACCGGGCTTTGATCGCGTTTATCGAGGACTTCAGATGTGATCGTCGATTGCACCGTTCGACATAGTTGAGATGCTTGTGCGACAGCAGTCAAAGCGGTCTGAAGTTCCGTAGCAAAGGCTGGCATCGATAATCAATCTCGCGTCATCAAGAGAAGGCAAAGGCAGGCGATGGCACAGATCCAGGATCTCTTTAAGAGAACGCTGGTTGGCGCTCAGCATGCAGATAGATGAAACTTTTCCCCAGGCGACCGCCGTAGTTGCCTGCTGAAATTCGTGATAGCCCCGGAGTGTCGAGGGAGGCCTTGATGACGGCCTGAGTCGCGTCGAACACGGTCTTCAAGTCGCGCCCGTTGATGATAATTTCCATGATCGACTGGACGCCGTCCGGGACTTGGGATTGGTCGCCAAGTTTCGCTCGCAGAGTGGGGCAGAACGGATGGTTCGTACTGGCGAACAGGAATTTGTAGGCGCTGCCCGCCTTCGATCCGCTGGAAGCAATGCCCCCGGGAAAAGGGGCAATCGTACCCGGAATGCTCGCCAATGCGCGAACGCCACGCTCGGCAGCGTCCAGCGACGAATCGACCGAGTCCGCAAAGAACCACAGGTTGCCACCCATGATCCCATCTTTGAATCCAAATCGGCGGTCGATGATGAACTCGCCTCCCATAATCGGAAGGATCCAGACCTTCCGGCCATATCTTTCGCCGCGTTCCTGGTATCCATCGCCGAAGAATGCCAGCTTGCGACCCAATTTGAAATACGGCTCGGTATCCAGCAGATTGAAGCAGGCCGCTGTGGGGCAGGTCAGCACGTTCTGGCTCAGACGATGCAGCAGCACTTTTTCGAGCAGCTTTTCCCGGTCCTTCTTAAACCGAGGGACATGGAACTGCACGATGGCACCGGGGCGGCCGTCGGGGGTCGCGAAGGATTCATCGCCCCCTGGCCCGACGAACCGATCGACACCCGCTTCGCAGTCGCAGAAGATACTGCTGGAAGCGTGGCCGGTGGCGGCATTGCAGGCATGCTCCAGCCAGGTTCGATCACGGGCCGTGATCAGCACCTCGGCATAAATGCTGCGAAATGCTTCGGCATAAGTATCGTCAACTAGCGCTGTCATAGTGACTCATGAATCCTATTTGCGAAGGTCGTGCCTTCTTAGTCTTGCCGTCCTAATTCTTCCTGGGCAAGCCGACATCAGACGAGTCGCGACAACATCACTTCCGTCCACGACCGCTGTAAGCCGCTTTCTCAGTAATCACCTTGTCCATGTAGACATCGTGATCCTGCATTGGGATCTTGTCGAACAACTGGCACTCAAAGGCGAGCGCGACCAGAGGGGTGTCGGGCCGGGCATGTTCCAGCAGCTTGTCGTAATAACCCTTGCCGTGCCCCGTTCGTCCCCCTTCTCGATCGAAGGCCACGCCAGGAACGATGATCAGATCGATTTCTTTCACGTCGACCTTATGAGCATCCACGGTTCGCAGTTCGGCTTTCGGCTCGAGAATCCGGTACATGCCGACAGCCAGTTCGTCGGGATTGGTCAGGTGGAACAGTTCCAACTCGCCATCGACGCAGTACGGAACGACGATTTTCTTGCCGCTGGCCAGCGCGTTGTCCAGATCGTTTCGTGTCCGAACTTCGCTGCGAACATCGAGATAGAACAAAACCGTCTTTGCCTGCTGGTATTCCGGCAGGGCCATGCACCGAGCGACGATCTCGCGGCTCAGTTCGTCCTTATTTTCCTGAGCGTTGCGATTGGCGTGGGCTTGTTCGCGAATCTGTTGCTTAAGATTGGAAGAATCGAGAAGTTCCGTGCTCATGGGCTCCATTCCTGATTATCGTGGCTCCATCCGAAGCGGGTAGGATTAATCGAATCCTAACATTGCCGGGTGTCCGCACCAACTGAACGGAGATGAAGTTCATGAATTCACCCAGCGAAGCGGCGATTCCGTTGCCCGCCGACCTGCACCGCTGCTGCGAGCAGGCGGTCCAGATGGAAGCCTCCGACATTCATCTCGCACCCGGCCGACCACCAGTTTTTCGCGTTCACGGCGAACTTAAAGAATCGACTGGAGCGACCCTTCCCGAAGACGCGGTGGCAGCCTTGCTGGCAGCAGTCTCAACTGAGAATCTGTTGTCAAAACTTCGCGAACAGAAGAACGTCGATTTCTCTTTTGAAACCGTAATTGATGGTTCATTGAAGCGATTTCGCGCGAATGTGTTTTATGCCGACGAGCAGATCGCCGCCTGCCTGCGGCTTGTCCCGGGTTCCATTCCAGATTTTGAATGGTCGGGTTTTCCCAAAGGGCTAGCGGTCCAATTGGCCTCGTTACGTGATGGCTTGGTGATTCTCACAGGGATCACGGGATCGGGAAAGACGACCACCTTGGCGATGATCGTCAACCTGATCAATCAACGCGGCGGACAACGGATTATCACAGTCGAAGAGCCCGTCGAATACCGGTTTCCTCGAGCCGCGAATTCGATGGTGACGCAGCGCGAAGTCGGGATCGATGTCTTAAGCTTTTCAGAAGGACTTCGCTCGGGCCTGCGTCAGGATCCCGACATCATTCTGGTCGGCGAAATCCGGGATCGCGAAACCGCCCAGATGGCACTGAGTGCGGCCGAAACTGGTCATCTGGTCTTCACGACCTTGCACACGCGCGATTCTAAAGGTGCTATCAGCCGCTACTCGGACTTGTTTCCTCAAGATGTCCAGGCGGATATTCGCATGCAGTTGGCCATGAGCTTGCGCGCAGTCATCAGTCAGCGCCTGCTTCCCGATGTGACTCCCGGCAACAAACGTCATCTGGCGTTGGAAATCCTGTGGAATACTCCGCCGATCTCCAGCGCGATCCGACAAGGAAAACTAGACAGTATCGATAACTATCTTCTGACCCGTCGCGACGAGGGAATGCTGGGATTCGATGAATCAGTGCGGCAGTTGTTCGAGCAAGGATTCATCAGCCACGAGGTCGCCGAACGAAACCTCCGCGACCCAAGCCGACTCAGTTGGTGACCCGGATGGACTACGTCGCTGAAACATAAGTCCCCTAAGTCCCATCCGTCCTATTTCGATAGGACTGATAGAACTTAGGGGACCGATGTAGATCGTCGATGTCATCTACGCAACGGCGTTCGCCACTTCTTCGGGCACAGCTTCGCAATCAAACGCGACCGCATGTTGCAACGGCTGCTTCAAGAATCGCTCGCCGCGCGCGTTGTAGAAGTAGATCTGATTTTGATCCGCCGTCCAGACGGCTCCCAGGCGTACGCTGCGGGGTCCTCTGAGCAGGAACTGTAATCCGCAGCGCACGCCAAGCCGTGTCAGCGCAATTGTCTGTAACTCGAACTGCTGAGCCACCAGGTTCTCTTGCCGACACAAGGTGTCGTGAACATGGTGACGCAACTGGTCTACAGTCCAGACGCAACTCGAACCGTCCATCAGCATGGGGCCTCGAAACGAGTCTGTGTTGTCAATCTTGGTGTAACGTTAAGGTGGCGAGAAGAGTGATCGGCTATCCCCAGCCAGACCTTTCCGCGGACGGGCGCGGTCCGACTGATTGACAGAGTTCGCGCGTCTGGTGAATCTCACGTAAACGGTACAATTGTGACTTGAGTCAAGTTTTGACGCCGTAGCGAATTCAGGTTCGCCCCGAAAAACCGAGACTCTTCGCATCCTCTTTAAGGATCAAAGGTTCGGGCCGACACCGCGATTTCGCGGCAGCGATCCGCGGTACCAGTTTTCCGTCGTGATTTCCCAAATCTGCCGAAGAAGAGGCTCCCACGACGGATCCCGACAACGCTGCCATCAACAAGGCGGCTCTGTTATGCTAGTGCTCTCTGATGGGTGTCCTAACAAGAGCTCATTCGACCTTTGGCGTCGCGTCAAAGGAAAACCAGATTTGATGGGACAATCCTACCGCCCGCATCTTGAGGAGTTCCGACGTTGCCGACTCTGCCAGAATCTCAATTGGCTCACTTTTGCACTGAATTATTTCGAGCCGCGGGTGTCGGCGATACGGAATCGAAAGTCGTCGCGGAAAGCCTCGTCCAAGCGAACTTGCGTGGCCATGACTCGCACGGGGTGATGCGGGCCCCCTTTTATATTGGCAAGGTGCAGGACGGGTCGCTCAATCCGAACGCGCGGCTGACGATCGAAAAAGAATCGCCCGCATCCATCTGTGCCGATGGCGGATGGGGCTTGGGTCAGGTCCTGGCCCAGGACATGATGCAACGGCTGATTGCCAAGTGTGAGGTCTCCGCCATCGCTTGCGGCACCCTGCGTCGCACCGCTCACATCGGCCGATTGGGTGAATACGCCGAAATGGCCGCCGCCCGCGGCTTCACCTCAATGATCATTGCCAATACCCACGGCTCCGGTCAGCGAGTGGCTCCGGTCGGGGGCAAGCGTCCTCGACTGGGAACAAACCCCATCTGCCTGGGAATGCCCGGCGGAGCAAACGGCCCCTTTGTCTTCGATATCGGGACCAGTGCAACCGCCGAAGGCAAAGTCCGCGTTAAGAAAATCGCCGGACAGCCGATCCCGGCCGGATGGTGCCTCGATCCCGAAGGCAAGCCGACCACGGATCCGAATCAACTCTACGGTGATCCCCCGGGAACGATCCTGCCGCTCGGCGGTGATCAAGCCTATAAGGGATTCGGGTTGGCCTTCATGATCGACATGCTGTCGGGCGGCCTTTCCGGCGGTCAATGCCCATTCCCCAGTCCGCCGCCACCGATGGGCAACTGCTGTGTCTTCTGGGTCATCAACCCAGACTTCTTCGGCGGATCGAGTCATATGCTGAGCGAAGTCAGCAAGCTGGAAACGTACGTGCGCGGCGTCCCACTGATCGATGGAGTGAAAGAAGTCTATCTTCCCGGCGATCCAGAACGAAAGATGATGGCCGAACGTCAGGCCAAGGGAATCCCCCTCGATGACGGCAACTGGAAAGCGCTGGTCGACATGGCCGGAAAGTTGGGAGTCGCCGTTCCTGCGTTGTGATTCGGATGGTTGCAGCCTACTGATCAGGTGTGGCACGTCCCTGAAGCCTTGTGAATGGCGTGGAAATCGCGCACATCCAAGGCCACGCCCTTCGAAGACTCAGGGACGTGCCACACTGCGGATGTCGCACGCGGATTGATCGAGAATCAACCGTCGAGCGAGATCACGATCTTGCCAAAGTGGCGGCCACTTTGCAGATATTCATAGGCCGCCTTCGTCTGCTCAAATGAAAAGACTTTGTCGATGATCGGCTTCAGCCGGTGTTGAGCGATCGCGCGGTTCATGTCGTCGAACATGTCACGGCTGCCGACGAAGATGCCGCTCACACGGAGGCTTTTCATCACGATGTCGGTGACACGCAATTCCGTCGACAGACCCGCCAGCACACCGATCATCGCGACATGGCCTCCGGGTCGAGTCGCCTTCAACGACTTCGCAAACGTCCCTGCCCCGCCAACTTCGACAACGTGGTCGGCTCCACGGCCGCCATTCAGCTCAATAACTTTCTCTTCCCAATTCGGCGTCACGGAATAGTTGATTGTTTGGTCGGCCCCCAACATCCGGGCTCGAGTGAGCTTTTCGTCGCTACTCGACGTGATGATCGTCTTCGCGCCGTGCATCTTCGCGAACTGCAATCCAAACAGCGAGACGCCCCCGGTTCCCAGCAAGACGACGGTCTCACCCGCCTTGACGCCCCCTTGCTCGACCAGGGCATGCCAGGCCGTGAGAGCCGCGCAGGGTAAGGTGGCCGCTTCTTCAAAACTCAGATGTTCGGGGATTCGCACAGCCGTCTCTTCGCCGATCGCCACAAACTCGGCCAGCATTCCCCCAGTTCTGCCCGCACCACGCGCCGCTCGCGTCCGTTCGGGAGTCACTTCACCACCGATCCAATCGGGAAAGAAGCTGCCGGCAACCCGGTCCCCGACCTTAAAACGCGTCACACCCTCACCAACTGCGGTCACTTCACCCGCTCCGTCAGAGGCGGGGACTAACGGGAACATAACCTTCCCATAGCTGCCATTGGCAACCAAAAGATCGCGGTAGTTCAGCGAGACCGCATGAACTCGAACCAGGATTTGTCCAGCACCAGGCTCTGGCTGAGGCCGCTGCGCCAAGACCAAGCCGTCCAGATTACCCGTCGCTTGCAGTTCGTAAGCTCTCATGTTGGAAACCTCTTGTTGAGTCATCTCACAACTCGTTCTTTCTCCGCGACGATTGCCATTGTTGCGGCCGATGCTGCCTGAGAACAGGGCTGCGATACAGTTCTTCGAACACCTCCAAGGAGGGGTATCCGCAGCATCCAGTCCCGTTCCCGCCTGGGATCACGCAGTTTACAATCAACCGAAGATTCGGGTGAAAGTTGATGCGAACTTGAAATGGAGCAGATCTATGGAACCACGGATCACGGTCCTGACGCTCGCTGTGGACAATCTTGAACGAGCGGTCGCGTTCTATCGCAACCTGGGCTTTCAGACGCCTGGCATTATCGGCACCGAGTTCGAATATGGTGCGGTGGCGTTCTTTGAACTCGGCAGCTTGAAGCTGGCGCTGTGGCCTCGCCGCAGTTTATCGCACGACACCGGCCTGCCACTCGATCCGCCCAGCGCCACGGAATTCTCGCTGGGACACAACGTCAGGTCGAAAGCAGAAGTCGACGGCGCGATGGAACAGGCTAAGCAAGCAGGCGCTGTCATTGTGAAGACAGCCGCCGACACCTTCTGGGGTGGCTACGCCGGGTACTTTCAGGATCCCGATGGACACGTCTGGGAAGTCGCCTGGAATCCAGCTTGGTCCTAAGCAGCCATCTCGCTCCGCCGAGAGGAGAGCCAACGAAGAACCTGCGGCCTCTCATGAATCGGCGACCCATCGCAATCAAGACACCGCGCTGATCGGCTTTCCTCTCACGGGAGCGAGAGGGCTACTGAAATCGGGCCTATTCCAGTGGCGCAGGACGAGCAGGCCGATCATGAGGGACTCGGGCGGCACCGGAACGTGCTGGCTGAGTTAAGACCGGTTGCTCCAGATATTCACGACTCAACCCCGTATCGACGGTGATCCCTTCAGTGATGTTGGCGGCAACCACTTCTTCACGCTGAATTCGCGGAACGCTTGGTTCGGCATCTGGCGATTGTCCACGGATCGTTTCTTTGGACTTCGCCGGAGCCTTAGTGGCCTTGTTGTCAGCCAGTTGGGTTCCCTTTGGCAATTGCAGCGGTTGGCTGCCCGCCAGCACCCACTTGTCCCAGATTCGTTCCAGGGCATCGACGCTGTCAAACTGATAAATCTCTCTTAACGCGATCGGCCATCCTTTGTCGTGGGCCAGTTGCAGGAACTTCAAATAGGTTGGCTTGTCGCTCCGTTGGATCAGGAAGTCCGCCAGTGAATGTCCTTCGGCGTACAGTGTCAGTACTTGCTGCTTTTCTTTTGGATAGTTTTTCATCTCCAGCAGCGAGGCCAGTGGGATCTTGCGAGTTGTATTCATCACTTGATCGTGAATCTTGCGTAGTCGCATTCGTTCGCACTCATTTTCAATCAGGGACGCAGCCCCTTCGTCAGCCCAGCGAGGCAGTGGCCGACGGAAATAGGAAGCGAAGATCGTGTGGTTGATTTCGTGAGGCAGCACCGAATCCAGGATTCGTTCTTCACTGCCGAAGATCTCCATCTTCCATCCATACACTTCGCCGTTCTGGAAATTGAACGTCGTCGCCCCACCGGCCCCCATCATTCCGGGGTTCACGTCGATCGGACAGGGAGTTGACCAGTTGCCGGGCAGCGGCTTCCCGATCCACTCAATCGCCAATTCTTTGCGATAGATTTCGGCGGCGTCGCCGACCTGCTTCGCGAGGTCTGCGGTCGGCGCAGTCACGACGAAGTTGGGGGTGCGGTAGCCAGCGCCGAGAGAAACAACGGCGCCGAGGAGAAGTAGGCTGCGGAAGAACGCGTCCATGCTGATTCCGAGATTATCCAGAGGCCGGAGATACCGGTTGAGGTTCTGACATCCATGCCAAACGACTCAACAATTCACTGACTCAAGCAAACTGCGGACCGGCGAAAGTTGCCGGAACGGCAATTTCGACACAACATCATACAATACTGCCTGTTACACCAACCTGACGATCTCAAATGGGTCTTGGAGACCGCCTGATTCCGAGGCAGTTCCTGTAAGAGTTACAAACAAACGCGGCTTTGTCCAGAAAACTTCACATTTCTCGACCGCTACCGCGCACTCTATTTCCACGTCAGAACCGTCTTGCTCGGTACGTTCCGGTACCGCAGCACACGGTGCGCGATTGGTCTACCAGTTGCATAGGTTCCGCAGTCTGGCGATTTTCGACGCGCTTTCGGCGACCCACAACCCGATACCTACGTGGCTTCGATTTATTACGACGCCTTGTCTGGCTTGAGTCAACAGTCGCGAACGCAAGAAGCCATCGCATCCATCAAAATTAATGCTCGTTCGTGTCACCGCGGAGTGATTGCACGGACGACCGGAGTTTCACCTTGTCCCACTCGCATCTGTTGGTTCATCACCTGCTCAAGCAGTTGGAAAATCACCAGCGGGATCGCAAGGAACGTGCTCGTCGACCTGAATGGCTGACGACACTGGTCCATCAAACCGCTGCAATGTTTCAACCGCTGGCAGGAGTGGCCCGAGTCGGCTATCAGTGCGAGTTAACTCAAGAAGGTTGGGAAGCACGACTCTATCTGGGCTGCACAGAAATCGTCGGCGGCCGTGACGACGGGAAGGCGCGACTGATCAGCTTCGAATTCGATTTCGCCCGCCTGACAGAAGGCTTCACACGACTCGACGAGTTTCGCTGGAACGTCTGCACCAACTCTGATGGTTCTACCGGTTCGTTTGTGACTCTGCGTGGACTCGTCGACGAACACCTGGTTTGCCTCAAGATCTATTCACGCCCCCCTCAAGATGCCGGGCCAGCATTTCGTCAATTGCCAGACGGAACACTGCAGGACATGTCAGTCTAGGTGACCATACGCGACTCTGCGTACTGAAACCATGAGGCGTGCCGCGACTCATCCAGGCTTCCGTTGGGCTTGCCCCAACGGAGCCAACAACTCTCAAGCTACCGAGCACGCCACAACGAAGACCTTGCTCTCCGTCCGGTTCACCCGGTTCACCCGGTTCACCCGGACGGAAGCAGCGACTTCGCCGCTACGACGATATTCGAGCGAATATCGTTGGCACATCTCCGCGCCTCCCATAGCCAGAAAGTTGTTACTTCCGTCCGGGTAAACCGGGCGAGCCCAACGGTCACCTTGCGACGGATAAGGCCCTGAAACAGCCTCTAATCTTCTCCGTAAATCATCTGCTCGATCGCGTCCCGCGCAGCGTCTCTGTGTCCCGCTGCCAGGTCTTGTCGAGCAGTTCTGATCAGATTGATTTGGCGCGAGCTGATCGGAATTGCTGTCCCTGCAGCGGGCACGTTGGGAACCAACTGTTTGATCAATCGCTGCTGGATTTCATCCAGCCCCTCACCCGTTACCGAGGAAGCCTTGATCGCAGTCGCGGGTAACTTCGTTCCCCAGCAATCGCCCAGGTCACACTTGTGTCCGATGACGATCGCGTCGAGCCAGTTGGCGATAAGTTGTTCGTCTTCCCCTGTCGGTGGCTGACTGACATCCACGAGCACCAGCCGCGCATCTGCTGTTTCCAGTTGACCGCGCGCCATCGCAATTCCAGCCGCTTCCAGCTCTTCGCTCGTCTCGCGCAGCCCCGCGGTATCGGCCAGCAGAACAGGCCATCCATCGAACGCCGTCTCGGCGGTCACGACATCGCGCGTCGTCCCAGGTTGATCAAACACAATCGCCCGTTGATATCCGAGCAGCGCATTGATCAAACTCGATTTGCCGACATTGGGCCGGCCCGTCAGCACCACATGCCACGGTACAGATAAATGCAGTCCAAAGCGGGACCACGTGAGCATCGCATCGAGTTGCGATAAGGCCTGCTCTGTCGATGAATGTTCCGCAGCCAGTTCCAACAAGTTGCCCAGCGACTGACGCAAGACGCCGCTCGCTTGCTCCTGCAGGATTTCCGCCGTTCGCCATGTCGTGGCACGGCTGAGTCGATCAGCACATTCCGACTCCAGCAGCCCCCCAGATTCGCTCAATTGCTGTTGCCATGGCACGGTGACGAAGTCTGCCTGAGCAAGATCCTGCAGGATGCGTCGGACCGCGGCATCGCCTCCGTGGCAATGAATCTCAAAATTATTGATCGCCCGCCTGCTGACCACGACATCCTCACCGAATATCGAATCGCGACCCCAGCGTCCAAAAACAATTCTTCCAACCGGTTGTTGCCAAAGCGTCTGACCGTTAGCCGCGCGAAACAATTCGTCGATCGCCAGGACGACTTGGTTGGATTCAGCCTCAACACGAATCGTTGCGACGGCCCCTCGACCAGCGGGGGTGAGCAACGCCGCAGTCCCCGCGCGACGCTCTACGCCTTCAGTCATGGCTTCGCTCGCGATTTCCACGCGGTCAGAACCAATCCGTGCATACCGAGCGATGCGACTCGCGTTGCCGCAGGAAACTGCGGACTCAATACGGGCCCGCCACCCCCGGTCAGCACCAACCAGGGCGCATCCTGATTGTCGTCTGATGCGGATTCCGGAATCTGATGACCTTGTTGCACGCACAATTGGTGGATCAGTTCACGGATCGCACCGACTTGTCCCCAGAACAACCCATTGCGGATCGCGTCGCGAGTGTTCCGCCCCGGAACCGCAGGACCAGCCCCTAATTCCTGAACGGGAAGCAGGGGCAACAAGGCGGTATAAAGGTGTAACGCTTTCGCCGAAAGCTCCATTCCCGGCAGGATCGCTCCGCCACAGAATTCCCCCGTCGACGAAACATAGTCAACGGTTGTG
>CBIHQO010000083.1:0-12831 GCA_966211735.1 uncultured Schlesneria sp. | reverse complement strand
CCAAGCTCGGATAAAGTGATCGCCAGCATGACCTGAGAAGAGCCGAGTGCCATCGAGGTTCAGTGCCAGTGCCGTCACTTCTTGCGGCGTTTCCAGGATGCCTGCCTGCTGACCATCGGCGACGTTCCACAACCGCAAGGACTTATCTTTGGATCCGCTGAACAACTTGGTTGAATCGGCCGAGAACTGGAGACCCATGACCGGGCCGGCGTGCCCAGCCAGTACCTTCTTGTTGTTGGCGTCCGTCAGGCTTTGCAGTTTGATTGAATTGTCCGCTCGGCCGATTGCCAGCCACTTGCCGTCGGGCGAGACAGCCAACGCGGTCGCGGCGGCCTCCTCGGCATAGGTGCCGCGTTGCACATTTTGAGGACGTTGCCAGAGCTTGACTTCGCGATAGCCTGCCGAGGCGAGGATGTTCTCTTGAGGGTTGAAGGCCAGCGCATGCACGAAGTCACGATGAGCGGCTCCGTGAGGATAGAACGCCTTGTCGCCCTGCTTGATCGTCAGTAAGGCGGGGTCTTGCAGGCGGGTGACGTATTCGCCCGTTGCGACGTCGTACAGGTCGATCTGGTTCGCTCGCCCGCACGCGGCCCAGCGGCCCCAGGTGGAGAGCGCGACGCTGTAGATTGAAGTGAGATTCGATGGGACCGCCTGCCAGGGGACGACCGTTGTTCCGCTGCCCATCCCCTGCACCGCTCCTTCTTCGATCCACTTCTTCAGCAGACCGAGTTCTTGTGGCGTAAATGCTGCCGCCGAGACCTTGTTCGGAAGCGGGGGCATCACGGGGTCAACGGCACGGGCCGCGACAAGATACATCAGGCTCTTGGTGGGATCCTTGGCAATCACGGCGGGGCCGCGTTTGCCTCCCTTCAGAATGGCGGGGACATCTTCCAGAATCAGTTTGCTTTCGGCGATCGCGACGTTGTGGCAGGCGACGCATTTTTCGTCCAGGATCGGTTGAATGTCCTTTTCGAATTCGACCGGCCGACCCAAGTTGACCGCTGCTGCCTCAATTTGTCCCTTCTTCGCTTCCTGAGCGAAGGCAGACATGGAGACACAGATTAAACCGAGGAAAGCAACGAAGCGAACAGGATGAATCATAATGGTGTTCCGCTGGCGGGACGGCTATTCGAATTCTTGTGATCAGGACCAAAACTTCTTATCGGGCGATCTTGGAGGCTGCGACGGACGTCGGGGCTTATTTGGTGATCTTGAGTGTCACCGGCTGGTCGACGGCCGCTTCGCCTTCCCATTGCGAGACGGCTTGAACCACCATATTGGCGAGCTGAGCCTCTTGTGCGTCTGAGGCCGCTTCGATGACCAGCGTCCCCGCGGATTGATCGGCAGGGATTGTCACAGGTTCGGCTTTCACGCCAGTGACATTCGGAGGCAACGGCAGCGTCAGGGTCACGGGGCCCGCGAATCCATTCTGGCGTTTGACTTCGCACTTCACCTCGATCTTCGCTCCCGCCTTGATGTTTCCACCATCGGCAGGGCTGGCTGACAGCGTGTAGGGCGCGGTCTTGACCGTGACGATGATCGGAGTGGTGTGTGGGTTGAACGCAATGTTGGCTGCTTTGGAGTACGTGTCTGCTGCTTTGAACCGCTGATCAGCGGCGGCTTTCTCTGCGGTCGCCGCCTTGTTCTTCTCGTCCGCGGCCTTCGCGTCGGCTTCGGCTTTGATCTTCAGTTCGTCGGCTTGTTTGGCGACTGTCTCTGCTTCGACTCGTGCTTTTTCTGCGGCGGCTTGCCCGTCAGTCGCTGTTTTGACGACGGCTTGTGTTTCTGTCAGCTTCTTTTCTGCTGCAGCTTTGGCATCGGCGTCGCCGGCATTCTTTAAGACTTCGGCCGCCGCTTTTTCCGCCGCCTGGGCATCAGCCAGAACTTTGTCTGCCGCTTGTTTTGCTTCGGTCGCCTTCTTCAAGTTCGCGGCGTCGTCGGCCGCCTTTTTCACGGCGGCGTCTTTGCCGGTATTCGACGTTTTGACTGCTTCGGCAGCGGCATTGGCGGCCTGCTCGGCAGCGGTGAACTCTGCCTTCAGTCGGTCCGCCTTCGCGGGATTCTTGCGATAAGAGACTTGGCCCTGACCGGTCAGGTACATGACGTAGGTGCCGACCGGGGCATTTGGTGGAATGAAAACGCGTAGCAGCTCTTCGCTTTTCTCTTTGGCAATCGGCTTGTTTTCGACTTGCGAGTTTTGCGGTTGGCCGACAAAGGTGAGGTTCACTGGTTGATCGAATCCGTTGCGGCGAACGACCTTCACCGGAACCAGGATCTGTCGATTGTGATTCGCCTCGACGCGATGGACCGTCGTCGTCAATTGAATTGGCGAGGGCTCTTCGATGATCGATAGTTCGATCGATTGCGCGACGCGGGTCTCGGTTGGTTGATTCGCTTGAGGAGCGTTCCACAAGACCGTGCCGTATCGAGCGGGATGGATCACGTCTTTCGCGGCGGCCACTCGAGCGGCTTCGGCCTGCTGAACTGCGGCTTGTGCTTGTTTCAACTTCTGATCGGCCGCCGCGCGAGCATCGACCACGGCTTTATGGGTAGCGGCCGTCGCAGTCACTTTGGCTTCGGCATCGGCGACTTTCTTTTTCAGTCCCTCGTCGTCTGGCTTCGCGGCCAGTTCTGCCTTCGCGGCGGTTAAAGCTTCGTTGGCCTTCGCCAACTCTTCGGTTGGCTTCGTCAAAGCCTTGTCTGCCGCAGCCAGAGCATCGGTCGAAGTCTTCGCCACCAATTGAGCTGCGACAAGTGCTTCGACGGCTGCAGGTGCATCGACGCGGGCCTTGGTGACCAGTTTGATTGTGCCCGCAAATAACGGGGCATCTTCTGTCGTCGTGAAGGTCATGATTCCGCTGCTGGGAGTGGCTCCTAACGTCACTTCGGGACAAGTGACTCCGGCGGGTAATCCTTCCGCGTAGACGGTGATTGGTCCCGTGAATCCATCGCGACGCAGAGCCATCACGCTGATCGGGAAGGTGTCGCCGCGACGCAACGTAATTCCCGAGGGAGCGGCCTGTCGCTGCCCCGGGGGTGTCAATGCACTGGGAACCGCCACCACGCGGAAATCGGGTGTCTCGGGACGCAGGATCAATCGGTAGACGAGCGATGGGTCGCCGGCGGAACCGTAACGATTCCGCATTGTAATTCGGTAGGTTCCGTCAGCCGGAGCAACGAATTTCACCGACGTATCGTCGTTGAGAGTGTCAAACAGGTTGGGCAAAGGATTGGTGGGATCGTCGTCCAGCGCGCTGATGCGGGTCAGCATCTCTTCGCCCTTGTCGTTCGTCTTGACCTGGTCAATGACGACCACCGGATCGGCTGCTGAGCCCGCACGATGAGAGACGACTTCGACCCAGAATGAGTCTTTTGCCTTGGCGTCGAAGGTGAAGCAGTCGATGTCACCGCGAGTTTGGAACTGGCCAGCCACTTCGCCGGGAACCACAATCTTCTGGGCTTGAGCGCCGGTATTGTTTGGCTCCACTTCTAAAACCGGCGGCGCACCGCTTAGGAAAATCATGACCGTGTTGGATCGTCCATTGGACGACTCCAGGGAAAACGGCACCGCATCCATTCCCGCTGAGAACGGGCCCATTAAAACCTTGGGGTCAAGGGTATCGGCTTGAGCTGGTAGCGGAATGGAGACGGTCAGTTTATCGAGTGGTCTTCCCTGCACGGCGACATTGGCAGGTTGCCCACCTGGCAGATTGCGGCCATACAGAGTGTATTGACCGTTCGACCCAGGCGTCCCTGCGGGGGGCATCACAAAGTCGATGAATGGCCCCGTTGTCAGGTTCATTCGGTAGGAGAAGTCTTCTCCCCCCGCGTTGACGAAGTCCCTGACCTTCAGAAAGTATTCGCCGTCTGACGGAAGGGTGACATCCAGCAAGGCATCGCGACTGACGAGCGTGTTGCGAGCCTCCGCCAGGCGTCGGCCACTGGCGTCGTGCAGTTCCAGATAGCCGTCGAGGCGAGAGTCCAAGCGGCGAGCCACGCAGTCAGCAATAATGCGTTGTCCTGCTTTGCCAGTAAACTTCATCCAATCGAGATCGGTGGCACCGTTAATCTTGCCGTTGATAACCTGGTTGAGTTCGACGGCGAACGCCTGCTCACGCGTGTTGTTCGGTTCGGTTTCGCTGATTTCTTTTCGCGTGCCGACCACGAAGGTGCGTGGATTACTGATTCCAAAGAAGCCCACCGTGCGGACTTCGTAGTTGCCCGGCGGAACGTCGCCCGAGATCGAGACGACAAACTGGTTGGCGACGGGTTGCTGTTTGCCAGCGACATCCTGCATCTTCGGGGCGGCGTTGATTCCGGGATGGTTGAACAGCAATCTCTGGATTTCTTCCAGTTCCAGGCCGCTTGTGATCGTGACATCCACCGCGGTCCCTGCTTGCCCGCCGGTGGGAAAGAGGGCGAACAGGCGCGTTGAGGGCAACTGCGCGATCGCCGTTGAGGCTGAAAATGTCAGTAATCCGGCAAGGATCTTTCGCATGGTCGAGTCCTAATGAACGAATTTTGGCGGGCAGGCGGCAGGCAGGAGACGAGAGAAGCCCGGGTCATGATGCAACCGGGCTTCTGCAGAGGTTCAAGCAGTTGTCCGTGGCATCAGTGGTTGAACAGGAATTCTTTCGAATTGACGAGCGCCCAAATGATGTCTTCAAACGCCAGCTTTTGATTGTCTTTATGCTTTTCCAGGTGAGCCAACGCGATCTTCATTTCGTCGGCGTCTGGTTGGCGGCTGTAGACCCAGCGATACAGTTCGCTGATCTTCTCTTCGTTCGGTCGATCCTTTTGAGCCGCAAACTTCGCCGCGCGGCCGTTTCCATCAGAGATCTTGTTCTGGACTTCACTGCTGTTGAGCAAGTGCAGGCTTTGAGCCAGGTTGGCTTCCTGTGATCGCTCACATTCGCAAGCGGTATCGCCTTGCGGTTGGCCAAACACCTTCAGGAAGTAAACGTTCTGAGCAGCACCGGGATCGGGCAACTGCATGGACTTGGTACCGGCAGGCATCCCTCCGAAGTTCTGGCCTGTGGCTGTCACTTGATGGAAGGCGTCGTACAGCACTTCTGCTGGCAGACGCTTGGGGTAATACCGCGAGAAATTCTGCTTGTCCTTGAGGTTGTATTCATTGGGCAGCGAGCTCAGTTGATACGTCGACGAATTACAGATCGTGCGGACCAGATCTTTCAGGTCGAACTTGTGAGCGACGAAGTTCTGGGCGAGCTTGTTCAGCAATTCGGGATTGGACGGTGGATTTGTTTCTCGCATGTCGTCTTCAGGTTCGACAATGCCGCGGCTGAAGAAGTGCTTCCAGTAGCGGTTGACGAGTGCCTTGGCGAAGAACGGATTATTCGCAGCGGACATCCAGTCAGCCAGCAGGACGCGCGGATCATCATCGGGCTTCACGACCAGAGCGGGAGCTCCCAAACCGGTCGGTGCCAGCATCTTGCCTGACCGTTCGTTACGAGCTTGGGCTGGTCCCTGATTGTCGATCGAGAAGATACGCTTGTCGCGAACCTGATTGTTCCCGCCAATGATATTCTTGCGACCAACGCGGCTGAAGAACGCGGCCAGACCGTAGTAGTCATCTTCACTCCATTTCTCGAATGGATGATGATGGCAGCGAGCGCACTGGATTCGCAGGCCGAGGAACAGTTGCGAGACATCTTCGACTTGCTCGTTTGGTTGATCCACTTCGCGATACCAGGCGACTGGCGGATTGTCATCCGCGTCACCGGTCGCAGTCAGGATCTCACGGACGAACTGATCGTAGGGCTTATTGTCGTAGAGGCTGGACCAGATCCAGTTGTGGAAAGCGTAGGTCGGTGCCAATCCATCATTGTTGCGACGCTTGTTGCGTAGCACCAGGTTCCACTTGTTGGCGAAATAGTCGGCGTATGCGGGGGAGTCCAGCAAGCGATCGATGACCTTCGCTCGCTTCTGTGGATCGTTGCTGGCAAGAAATTCGGCGTCTTCGACTTCGGTTGGCAGGGTGCCGGTGATATCGATGTAGACTCGACGCAGGAATGTGCCATCGTCGGCCAGTGGTGAGGCCGGAATTCCAAGAACATCCAACTTGCCGACGACTGCCTCGTCGATGAAGTTCTTCAGGACGGGTTTCTGGGCAATCTCTGCACCGAGCGGAATTGTCGAGCGGAACGTGGAGACCTGACCCTGATAGCGGGCCATGATTGCCACTTCGCCAGCAAGGTCGAGTGTCTTCACCAGGCCAGCTGTTGTGACTTCGGCCATTTCAGGATCGTTGGCTTCGAACAGAGCCATCCGCGTCACGTCTTCAGTCGATCCATCGCTGTAGCTGGCCATGACGGTGATTTGTTGATCGGTACCGCGGTCCATCACCCGGCCTTCAGGCAGGCATTTGATTCCGACAACGACCGGATCTTTTTCCGACCCGTAGGGCATTCCCTGCTCGATCCAGCGGTAGATCAAACGGTACTCGTAGCTGTCAACGTCCATGCGCTTGCCGCCACCGTGTGGAGACTTACCGACGGGCTTGGTCAGCAGCAGACT
Source organism: uncultured Schlesneria sp. (assembly GCA_966211735.1). GTDB lineage: Bacteria > Planctomycetota > Planctomycetia > Planctomycetales > Planctomycetaceae > Schlesneria. The sequence continues at coordinate 6,294 of CBIHQO010000083.1, read as the reverse complement.
CTGGCTGGGTGACGGAGGAAAGACACGTCGTCCACGCCCTTCTTTGACGAGGAATTCATGATCTTCAACGGGGTAAAAACCGAGCAGCGACAGCTTGAATCCGTTCTGGCCGCTGGCTTTACCGTGACAACCACCGCTGTTGCAGTTCAGCTTGGTGAAGATGGGGACGATCTGGTTTGCGAAGTTGATCGGCACATCGACGGCAACGCCGGTCACTTCGACAGGGAGTTCGGCGGCTACGTTGCCCGAGGCAATCGCTTTCACGACCGTTTTGCCGTCTTTCAGCGGGGTCATGTAACCCGTGCTGTCGATCTGGACCACGCCAGCAGGTTCAGACGTGAACTGAACCTGGCGGGTTTGATCGCGAAGCTGGCCACTCGAGTAAACCCCTGTGGCGAAGAGCTGCTGGCGACCGTCGCGGCTGCGAAGGATCACTCCTTTGCCGTCGGCATTCGGTTCCAGACGCAGTTGCGTCAACTGTCCCGGATCACCGAGTCCCTTGGGAGCCGCGGCTGAGGCCGAAGATCCGACCAAAGCTACTAGGGCGACTGCCATAGCGCTCGCCGTCATTTGCCAGGATCGCAATGCTCTTTCGTGCATGGTCAACTCCTCATGCCGCAGGGCGTCAGTATTACTGAATGTTCAATAGGCGGGGATGCAGGTGATTTCGTGTCATTAAGCCGACGGAAAGACTTCGGGGTCGAACCGGCGTTTCAAGCAGGCGGAGACGCATGGCGTCGGTGGAACAGGAAGGCTATTCGGCGGGTTTATTTTCAATCGCAACCACCAACATATCGGCATCTGCTGCTTTGTCAAGCTGTTGCGATCAACTCTGTCGTATCGGGGACGGCGACTTTTTGTCGGAAGTGGAGTCGGTGTAAGGAGTGCAATCGTGCCAATTGTCGGGTTTAAAGGGGAGAAACAGCGTCAATTGCCAATGGCGTCTATCGGAAAGCGTTTGCGGAATTCTATCCATTTCACCCTGAGTCAGGTGAGATTTTCTGCCAGGCCGGGCGATGAGTAGACAAAGCGCATACAATGGCGGCATCGCGAAATCGTCCCATTTGGCTCCCTGCAAAGACTCCTTCGAACCATGATCCCTGTCGACTCCAACTCCGATGCGTTTGATTCACTCGAAGATGCTTTGGCTGCGCTGAAGGCCGGACAATTGGTCATCGTGGTGGATGCGGAAGAACGCGAAAATGAAGGAGACTTTATCTGCGCTGCCGAAAAGGTGACGCCGGAACTGGTGGACTTCATGCTGCGGCGTGGAGCGGGCGTGCTCTGCGCTCCGCTGCTAAGCGAAGTCGCCGATCGCCTGGGATTGTCTCCCATCGTCGACAGCTATCGGAACAACGCTCCAAACCAGACTCACTTTTTGACTCCGATCGATCACCGCGAAGCGGGCAGCGGTGTGAGCGCCCTGAATCGGACGCGAACTTTGCTGGCGATGGCACAGCCCAATAGTCGGGCGGTCGAGTTTGTTCGCCCGGGACACATTAACCCGTTGCTGGCGAAGGATGGCGGTGTCTTGCGACGAGCTGGCCACACGGAAGCCACTGTCGACCTGCTGCGCATGGCCGGGCTGACACCGGTCGGGGCCTTGATCGAAATCTGTAGCGATCAGGGAACCGGGATGGCCGATATGGCCGAGCTGCGCGAACTTTCGGTCAAACATAAAATCCCTCTCATCTCGATCGAACAGATCATTCGCTATCGCCGACAGCGCGAACAGTTGGTCAAACGCGAAGTCGAAGTTCCCTTCGAAACACGGCACTACGGCAATTTCAAAGTGATCGCGTATTCGGTTCAGCATGAAGATCAGCAACCGCTGGCGATCGTCTGGGGCGATCTGTCGTCGGTCCCTGCCCCGCTGGTCCGAGTTCACTCTTCGTGTTTTACCGGAGACGTTCTGGATTCGTTGCGATGTGACTGCGGCGACCAATTGCATATGGCGATGAAAATGATTCACGCCGAAGGGACCGGTGCCGTCGTCTATCTCCCCCAGGAAGGACGCGGAATCGGGCTGCTGGCGAAGTTGAAAGCGTATCAACTGCAGGACCAGGGTTACGACACCGTGGAAGCAAATCACAAGCTGGGCTTCAAAGCGGATACTCGGGACTACGGCGTTGGCCTGCAGATCTTGAAAGACCTGGGTTTGTCGGCGGTACGGCTGTTGACGAATAACCCGCAGAAAGTGAATGCGTTTCCAGGTTTCGATCTGGTCCTGGAAGGCCAGGTTCCGATCATCGCGCCTCATGAAAGCCAGCGAGACAAGTATCTGGCGACTAAGCGAGACAAGATGGGACACCTGTTGCCAGGTACCACAACGCTGCCGGAAGAGTGACGATTTGAAGGGAAAATCCAAGAGGTTTCGCCACGGATTGACACGGATGAAACACGGATTAGGAAGGCAAAATAGAGGCGGATAAGACCAGACCCTGATCTCCTCCTCATCTCATGCATTTCTGCCTGATCCGTGTTTGATCCGTGTCAATCCGTGGCTACCTCCGCCCTTATCTTCCGTTAGCCTGCGACGAAGCGGCTCGTTTCGATCGCCCCGGTGTGTTGTCAGGTGCGAGCCGCTTCGAGCACAGGCTAAGCCGCGGGGCGATGCCGAGTGACAGCCATCTGGGCATCGCTCAAATAAGTGAGCAACAGATCAAAGACCATGGTTGCACGGCGTTCGGCGTCGCGAACGGTGTCAATGACCATGGCGGGTTCGGCGAATTCTTCGCGGAATGAGGCATCGTCCCAAACGTTCCCGATTGCGTGTTGATTGGTCTTCATGGCGAACCTTCCTTGGAATGGTGTGGAAATCCGATCCAGAACCAGACAACCGGGATTGGCCGCGAAAATCCCGGTTGCTTAGCGCACGTCCCACTCACAGTGACCTCCCGCGAGCGGAAGGCCACTGTGTCAAACCCATGTCTCAACGCGACACGGAAGTGCGACCCGCGCTAGAAAACAGTGCCCCGCCCCCTTGGGGCACCGCTCGTTCACTTTGCCAGAGTGACCAGAACCTGGTCTTCCAGCTCAGCAACATATTCAGCACCAAACTGCTTCGAGACGTGATCAGCCGAATAGACCGGGCCATGGTGAACGTCATCGTGGTGAGCGTCTTCGGCACGATTATTCAATTCGCCCCGCAACACGCGGACATCCGATGGTGCTTGAATCCCCAGCTTCACTGATCCACGCGAAGTATGAATCACGGTGATGACAATATCGTCGCCGATCTTGATCATTTCAGTTCGCTTGCGAGTGAGCACCAACATTTGAATCTGTCCTTTCCGAGTTGCCAGCTAAGTTCGTAAATCCGTTTGTGATCACCGGGCCGTTCATCCTTGTTGTCGTTTGTGGTTGGCCCGGTGATGTGAGATGTAAAAGCAAGCGCGATGCCAAACCGCGATTCCCGCCTTCCGAATTGCGAAATCACCTTGAAAGAGTCTCCAAGGAGGCGTGCTTCGGCGAATTCTGCCGCCTGCGACAGCTTTCCGGCAGAAACTGACCTTGCAGAGAAGGAAGAAGTTACAACTCCAGACTGCAAACGGGACGAGAGTTGCAATCGAGGTGAAGTGAGTCGCTTTCAGCCAGCAAGCCGTCATTCGCGCGTAGGCGGGAATCCAGTGAGTCGTGGACGAAAGCGATGCAGGAAATATGGATCTTGTCCTGCGGTGACGGCTGATGACGATTCACTGTGGAACGGATGGATTCACGCCTGCGCGGGAATGACAGGGTTTCCTGAAAACGACGAGAGCGGGGACAACTGTCACCCGCTCGATCGTGCTTCTGGTTGAATCATCTGCCGAGGAACTCGACTCTTGAATGTAGACAGCACACTCCGTGTGCTGAAGCGGTACACGGAGTGTGCCTTCTACTTCAAGAGGAAATATGCGATGGCTTCGTGTACGTCAGTGGTGTTCGGCTGTCGCACTGGCGTCTTCGCCAATACCAGCTTGAGGATCGTGGCTAAGGTTGTTGTGCGTCATCATCCAAGTGCAGACGCTGGTCATCAGGACGAACGAGATCAGGAACACCAAAGCCAACAGTTTTCCGATGTTCTTTCCCGCTTCTCGATCGGCGTCGACGAAGTACTCAAGTTCCGCCTTCTCGAACCGTTCGCCACTCTCGGGAACTGCGTGTCCGTGATCACCTTCCACCACTGCCGCGCTACCGTGAGTATCCATGAAACAAAGCTCTCCCATCGAATAAGCAAACCAAGTCGTCAGTCACACCTGCTCGCAGGCAAGTCTATTCTGAACGGAATACGCTTCGCTGTCGAGTCTTCTGCGCGGTCGTCTCGAAATGGGATTCTCCGAAATGAGAAAATGGCCATTCCCGACGAGATTTACTCGCCGCAACAGGGGCAGACCTCGGGGACAAACACCGTCAATGTCGCTGAATACGCCGTCGATTCGTAGTCCGTTCCTTTTTCGTCCGTCTTGTGATGCACGACGACCAGATAGTAGTTCCCCTCCTTGGGGAGGAAGAGGCAGCGGCCGTTTTCATTGGTCTTTCGTTCGAAGTTCGCGTCGAATCCCTCGGACAACGTCGCACCTCGTGGAATAAATGAGACGCGAGCGTCCTTCAGTGGTTCCCCTCGAAACAGCACTTTGACTCGAATTGGCACGTCGGGACCCATCGGCGTGACCGTACTGGCTTCCGGGACAATCTCCAGCGGATGCCCGAGCACTTTGTCGAAACCCGGATTGTCATCGGGGACTTTGTCGAGCGACTTGCTGACGACGAAGAATGTCTTGCCGCTGCGGATCGATCTCGCCGGGCTGCCATGATTCACGATCGAGTCGCGCGAGTGTTCCACCATGTACAGTCCGGCATCCGTCGCAGCAAACCGACCGCTCCAGAATCCTTCTTTCGGCGTGTAGCCAACATCACTGAGCCGATCTTTCAGGTCGAAGCTCTTGCCGTTCGGCGCGTTCACCTTCAGGATCGCTCCGTCGAGCGTCGTCTTGCTCGCGAGCTTGAAGTCACGATGCTCGTTGCCGTGATTGCCGAGCATCAGATCGACATAGACGGCGTCACCCGATCGGATCACGTTCGTGTTCGTCTGGACCCACGTATCGTGAGCCTGCAGGTGTCCGGCGAAACAGATAACAGCCATCACCCCGATCACAAGCTTATTCATAGATTGAACCTTCGTGCGAAATGACTACTCAGCGGATTTTTCTGTCGTCAGCAAGCCGTGTTGTCTGGCGATCACCGTCAGCAGTGTCTGGTTATCCAGAAATGGTTTGTTGCCCGAATTGCACCACAGCACGGTCCCATCCGCATCGATGACGAACGTGCCGTGCAACTTGATCTCGGGTTTGCCGGTTGCTTCCGGCTGATAGACCCCATACGCCTGGGCGACGCTGCTGTCGACATCCGACAGCACGGGGAAGTCGAACCGACCGTACTCGGCGAAGCGCTTGGTGGTCATCTCCGGCGAGTCGGCACTGATTGCGACGACCTCGGTTCCCAACTCGGTGAAGCGGCGCAGATCTTCGTTCAATCCGAACAGTTGGCCAACGCAATGATTGCAGTGATAGCCGTAATAGAAGACGACCACGACCGGCGCATCCTTCAACGTCCCTCGCAACGAGATTTTCTTGCCCTGATCATCGGGTAGTTCGAAATCAGGTGCTGGCTTCCCCAGTAGCGGATGCTGTTGGGATTCCTGGGCAACAAACTCTTTATCCGACAGAATCTCATGCAGCGGGTTTATCAGCGGTTTCGGCTTTTCTGCTCGCAGGTAAGCCTTAGCATCGTTGGCGAGATGCCCCGTCGGCACCAGGCCGTAGGCCAGACACATCTCGCGGCAACGCTCCAGCAGGCTCATGTCGGCCGCGTCGATGTTTCGTCGCGGGACGAGCAGGCTGTATGACACGATGCTGCCGTACACGAGCGCCACGCTGCCAAGAAACCCCAGGAAGATGCGGCGTCCCAAGCGGCGGCCAGGTACGTTCGGGGGTGATGGCTCATTGGCCAAGTTGATCGAATCCATTGTCGTCTTCAAGTTCTATAAGCATGACGAGTCATTGTGACTCCAGGACATCTTTTATCCGCAACGAAAAACGGTCACACGGATCGACCTTTGAGAAGCGGTCGATTGGTGTGACCGATTGTTGTGGTCCACTCAGACTGGTTTTTCACCAGCGACCGATTATCCCGATCGTTCTTCAGTCGGTCTAGAGGGTCATTCCTTATTCTCCGTCAGAAATGAGAAAGAACCCGCGTCCACATTCGGCGGATTGATCGCAATCGCACTGGTTGGCTGAAGCGGCCAACCAG
>CBIHQO010000082.1:0-12848 GCA_966211735.1 uncultured Schlesneria sp. | reverse complement strand
AGCGGTTGCCGCTCCGCAACCGGCCGCCGCGAAACCCGCTGCAGCCGCGCCAAAACCGGCGGCGAAGCCACTTCCGAAGATCCTGCCGCCGACGCGATATGGTAAGCCGAAGACCGATTGGAAGACGCTATCCACGGTGATCATCATCAGTCTAGCGATGCATGGCGTCGGACTGGCGGCTTTAGGATTGATCGCCTTAAGCAACCCGCAGATCCTCGAAGAAATCTTCACCGAGGTGATGGACACCAAAGAAGAAGCTCCCGACGAACCGATCGTCGAGCAGTCGCTGGATCAGCAGAAGGATGTCCAGGAAGCCCCCCAGGACCAATCAATGAGTTCGTCGGAGCAGGTCTTCGATCTGGGACCGGCGAACATGAACATCAACGATCTGGCACCGGCGCAGGTGAAGGTCGAAGGTGACGGGGTGGGCTTAGCCGACATCAAATTCGACAATGCTGCCAGCGGTCGTATGTCCACCGCAGCCAAGTCGGCCCTGGTGCGATCGATGGGTGGTAACTCAGCCAGTGAAGCGGCCGTGGCTCACGGCATGCGATGGCTGTCGAAGCACCAGTTCCCGGACGGCGGCTGGAGTTTCAAGCATGAAGCTCATGCCGATTGCAAAGGGCAATGCACTCAAAGCGGTACGCTGAAAGATGGCTGCCGGACGGGTGCGACCGGGATGGCGCTTTTGGCATTCCTCGGCGGCGGCCACACTCATCAAAACGGCGACTACCAGAAGGAAGTCAAGAACGGGATCGAGTTCCTGCTGAAGAACGCCAAAGACACCCCTCAAGGCCTGGACCTGTGTCCGACCGTTGTGGCGAACGAAAAGATGTACACGCAGGGTCTTTGCACCATTGCCCTGTCCGAACTGGCGGCCTTGACCAAGGATAATCGCGTCAAGACTGCTGCCACCGGTGCCGTGAAATTCATCGTTTCCGGTCAAAACCCGAAATCGGGTGGTTGGCGATACATCCCCTATCCCGCCAGCAGAGATCCCGGCGATACTTCGGTCGTGGGTTGGCAGATCATGGCGCTGAAGAGTGCCAAGAATGCCAAGCTTCCCGTTCCTGGCAGCGCGTTCAAAGGGGCCGAGCAGTACCTGAATTCCGCTCAAACCAATGGCGGTGCCCAGTACATGTACGACCTGCAGCAGAAGGCTCCGACCCCCACAATGACCGCGGCCGGATTGCTCTGCCGAATGTACCTCGGCTGGGACCGCAAGAACAAATCGCTGCAAGAAGGGGTGAAGTACCTGGCGACCGCGAAGCCCGCTCCCAACAACATGTACTACAACTATTACGCGACCCAGGTCATGCACCACTGGGGCGGCGATGAATGGACCGCCTGGAACGGCTTGATGCGCGATCAACTGATCCGCACTCAGAAGAAGTCCAAGGACGGTCACATGGAAGGAAGCTGGGATCTTGCCGATCCGCATGGAGCCACCGGTGGCCGGTTGTACATGAGCTGCCTGTGCATCATGACCCTGGAAGTCTACTACCGACACCTGCCGATCTATCGCCGCGAAGGTTTGAAGGTCGAGTTCTAAGTCGTGGGATCTTGTCAGTGTCAGTTATGCATCAGCGTAACTCGAAGGTTGAAGAGTTATGCTGATGCATAACCGACGAACTTCATTCACGGACAGCGGGCAGAGTCGACTCCATGGCCGCAACACTGCTGTCAGACTCCGCTGAGAGCGAACTGCATCAATCAACCCAGGATCGATGGGCCACTCCGTTGGCGGCGACCTTCGCGATCGCTCATCTGCTGTCGGGTCTGGCGTTGGTCGGCTGGTTTTATTTCCTGGCCCCCCGATTCAAACGTGATTTTAACGACTTCGGCGTCTTGATCCCCGCGATGGCGACCTCGATCATCCGTATGAGCGATCTGGTTGTGGACTACTGGTACCTGCTCATGCCGGTGACACCTGTCAACCTGATTCTCGACTTCTTCTTGTTTCGTTGGATTGCCAAACAGATTGGGCTGCGCGTTGCCATTGAAGGTGGCGTGTCCATCACATTGTTATTTCTCGTGAACATTGCTGTCTTCCAATATATCCTCAGTGAGACGAAGGCTCACATCCTGAGACTTTGAGTCGGAAGATCGTCAATCAGAGATGTCTCGATGAGCATGTTCGACTGGTATCGGCCCTCTGGTACACACATTTGTCCCGTGTGTCGAACTTCGCTACTGGAATGGCAAGGAAAAGACGGAGCGTGCGCACTCTACATCTGGCAGCAAGGAATCGCCGCGCCGATCGATCAGGCCTGTGACGAGGAATGTCGCGGGTCGGCAGAACTGATGGCGGCGACTCGCCTGCCGGAATCGTTTACGATCTATTCGGATGATTGCGGGCGACACTTCGTTGCTGCGAGTTGTCGGTCGGTCGACGGGGTCTGGACGGAGACTCATCTGGAACCGAACGTTTTTGAACTCACTGCTCGTTAGATTTTGGCCGTGGCGGAACTTGTTATGATGTGCGGAGTGATTCCAACTGCACATCACCTAAGGTCGGTTCATGACCACCGCGCTTCAAACGACGGACGGGCCAATTGATAATCGGCTCATTTGGCGAGACCGATGGGCATCGCCCTTAGCCGTAGCCATCACGGCCGGATATTTTTTGTCGATCCTGATTGTGTTGGGCTGGTACTACTACATCGTGCCACACTCCAAGCACGTTCTTCACAGCTATGGCGTCGAACTCACCTCCCAGGCCAAGTTTCTGATTCACGTCAGCGACTCGACTGTAAACTACTGGTACCTGCTTGTTCCTGTTGCACCGGTTGTGATGATCATCGACTTCGTCTTCACACGCTGGATCGCCGAGCATATCGGCTTGCGATACGCCAGTCTCTGCTAATCCTGTCCAACGTTGGAGTCGGCGAGTTCCTGCTGCGCGACGCCGACAGGCAGGCGACCGCAATTCTGAACACTCGGATACGGGTACCTACAAACCCTACACCCTGAGTGGCCTTGGGTAGTAGAGGTGATACTTGACCCGCAGGTGAATGCAGAAGCATCACTCACCTTTTTCATTCGGCGAATTCGTCACGCTAGGATGCTGCTGATCACATTGCCACTGACATCCGTCAGCCGGAAATCTCGGCCCTGGAACTTGTAGGTCAGGCGCTTGTGATCGACCCCCAGTTGGTGCAGGATCGTGGCGTGCAAGTCATGCACATGCACGACATCGGTGACGGCGTTGTATCCGAAATCGTCGGTCTGGCCGTGACTGATGCCTCCTTTGATCCCACCCCCGGCCATCCAGATGGAAAAGCCTTTGATATGGTGGTCGCGGCCATTTCCCTGGGCCATCGGCGTTCGACCGAACTCGCCGCCCCAGATCACCAGCGTCTCGTCCAGCATGCCGCGTTGCTTGAGGTCCGCGATCAATGCCGCGCACGGCGTATCGACTTCCTTCGCAATCTGGGCGATCCCATCGCGGATGCCGCCGTGATGATCCCAGTCGCGATGATAAAGCTGAATGAACCGCGCGCCGTGCTCGGCCAATCGTCGAGCCAGCAGGCAGTTCGCGTTCAACGATCCGTCCAGACCCGTGCAACCGTACGCTTCGAGAATGTGCTTCGGTTCCTTGGACAGGTCCATCAACTCAGGAACACTCGCCTGCATCCGAAACGCCATCTCGTACTGATTGATGCGCGTCGCAATTTCGGGATCGTCGATGCTGGCATCCAATTGTCGATTGAGCTGCGTCACGGCGTCGACGACATCGCGTTGCTGTTCGCGTGAGACTCCGGCCGGGTTGTTGATGTAGTAGACTGCGTCCCCCTTCGAGTTGAAGCGGACACCTTGAAAGCGGCTGGGGAGGAAACCGCTGTGCCACTGACGCGAGGCGATTGGCTGCTGCTGGCCGCTGCGACCCGTGGAGGTCAGCACGACATAACCGGGAATGTCTTCGCAGTCGGCTCCCAATCCGTACCAGGCCCACGACCCCATGCTGGGGCGGCCCGAGATTGCGGTGCCGGTGTTCATGAACGTGTGAGCGGGATCGTGATTGATCGCTTCAGTTACCAGCGAGCGGATGATGCACAGATCATCTGCGACGCCTCCCAGCTTGGGAAACTGATCGCAGATCTCCTGTCCGGACTTGCCGTACTTGGCGAACTTATGCTGCGGGCCCAGGCACTTGAGTTGTTGCCCCTGCAACTGGGCGATTGGCTGCCCCTTCGTGATCGATTCCGGCATCGGCTTGCCGTCTTGAGCGGCCAGTTCCGGCTTGTAGTCCAGTGTCTCCAGATGGCTGGGCCCACCCGCCATGCACAAGTGGATCACTCGTTTTGCTTTGCGAGGAAAGTGCAGGGGGGCCACGACACCTTGCTGGTAGTTCGCTGATTCTGCGTCTGCCGCGGACAGTAGTTTCGGGTTCAGCAGCGAAGCCAGGGCCATCGCCCCGATCCCGCTGGCGGATCGCGTCAGAAACGCCCGCCGCGACACTTCGCGTCGAGCCGCCTCGTACTGTGCATCGAATGGGTTCATGGCACATCCCCGAACAATGTTTGCCGCGTCTAAGATCACGTACCATGCTGAAGCATTCGCCGCGGCAGGTCAACGGAGCAGTTGCTCCAATCGTAGCCAAGGTCGCCAAGACCTTGGGTGAGCGTCATTCGAGGTGGCTGGCCCATCGACTTCCCCTCAATCTCGTGGCAAGATTGGCGACGGTCCCGAATGCTGACATTGCGAGTCTGGAGAGCCGAATTGTTCGATCCCCTGAAATACGTTACCGACACCAGTCAGTTACCGGTCGAAACATTCGACTGGGGAACGCTGCAATGGCTGTGCAATAATCGGCTGTTCCGCGGAGCAGAGCAGACTGTCGGGCTGTGTCACATCAAACCGGGCTGCCAGAACCGGCTCCACTATCATCCGAACTGCGAAGAGGTCCTGCATCTGCTCGCCGGCACCGGACAACACAGCTTTGAAGACGACAAGATCGAATTGCACGCCGGAATGACGTTGAGGATTCCGCTCGGCGTCACGCACAACCTGGCGAACACCGGTACCGAGACGCTCATCTGTCTGATCTCGTTCAACACCGGAAAGCGCGAAACGGTGTTCGTCGAACCACCAGTTGCGAGTGGTCATTGAATTGGTAGCTCGCCACGAGCGGGTCGATACTCACGCAGCCAAAACAATCATCCCGCGTCGTCCACGATCATCCGCAGATAGCTCTCATAGCGCGTCGGCGAGATCATGTCGTGTTTGAGTGCCAACCGCACGGCGCAGCCTTCTTCGTGAACGTGCAGGCAGTCGGGATACTTGCAGCGTGGGACAAACGGCCGAAACTCGGTGAAGTAGCCTTCCACTTCAACAGGCTGCACATCCCACAGTTCCAACTGGCGGATGCCGGGCGTATCGACGACCCAGCCGCCGGTCTTCAGTTCCATCAGTTCTGAATACCGAGTGGTATGCCGACCCTTCTGGTTGACCTGGCTCACCTCTCCCACTCTTAAACCCAGTCCCGGTTGCAGCGAGTTCAGCAGTGACGATTTGCCGACGCCGCTTTGTCCTGTGAACACCGTCTGGTGACCGTGCAGTTGCCGCCGCAGCCAGGGCATCCCCTGGCCGGTGGTCACGCTGGTGGTGATGATCGTGCAGCCGAGACGAGCGTACATCCCGATCAATGGCTGCAGATCGGCCACGTCGATCAGGTCACACTTATTGATCACGATGACCGGCGCGACTTCTCCCTTCGCGGCACTCACCAGAAATCGATCAATCAGCGCGGGCTTCAACGGGGGATCATTTGCGGACGCGATAATCGCCACCTGTGTGACATTGGCGACCAGGATATGCTGCTTGTATTGATGCCCGCGGGCGAGCACCCCTTGTCGAGGTTCCACACGCTCAATCACGCCAAACTCGTCATCCTGCGGTCGGAACAGCACATGATCACCCGCGACCACGGCGTTGCGGGCTTCGCGAGCGACCGTGCGGACCACTCGACGAACCGTGCATTCATAGCGGCGACCTGCTTCGATCTGACCCGCATCCGCCTGGACAATGCATTGCGTCGACCCAATCGCCGCCAGCACGCGTCCACGTCGGCACAGCGTCTCGTCGACATCAATGACGACGTTTTCCCCTTCGAGATGCGCACCCACGATCGTCCGTTTGCGAGTCTGATCGCCTTTGCCGGAGACGCGTTGACCGCGATCCAGGTTGTCGACGTCGACCCCTTCGGAGTGGACGGCGCGCGTAATGTCGTTTCGCCGCGCGGTATTGTTGCGGTTCTTACGAAAGTCGACTCGTAGTTTGCTCTTGGCCTGCTTCTTGGGCACGTTCGAATAATGCTCTGATGGATCAAAAAGACGTTGGAAACGCCGTCATCATACAGCGCGCGGCACGCTCTGTCGTTTGATCAACATCGGCGGTTGCTATTGGAAACGAAACAAGCTTGGAAGTTCAGTTCCAAGATCGTCTCCATTCGATTGGTTGCCAAATGACAGTGAGCCACTCCACACAATCGTTTAGAATCGGCGGATCGCCTCTTCGGTGACGACGAACTTGTGCTCGTTATCGACGACAATCACATCCCCGAGCGCCAACTTCCGCCGTCGTCGCGTTTCGAGTTCGCCGTTCACGGTGACATACCCCTCCTGAATGGCAATCTTCGCCTGCCCCCCCGTTCCGACCAGGCCGGTCGTCTTGAGGAACTGGTCCAACGTAATCGGGGCAGCTTCAGGAGTCGTCACAGTATTGGCTTTCTTCGCGGTCAAATCGCTGGTTACAGTCGCGGGCGGATGCCATCTTACCAGCAACTGTCACCCCGACGACACTGTTATCGTCGGCTTGGTCAAAAAATAGGTCTTACCTCGAAGTCCGAACGGATTGAAAGCGATCACAGATCCGAATTTGCAATCGCACAGCCGTGGTGATAAACCGAGAGCATTCGTGCAGGGACAATTCCAATGGGCGACTTCTACCGCGGCGGTCGACGAACGCATGGAGGTGCGTTGTTCATCATCTCCATGGCGCTGCTGATCGGGTGGCTGCGAAGTGGCGTTGTGGTCGACCAATTCACTCTTGAAAGTCAGTTTAGCGGTCCCCAGCAAGAGAGCTATTACCTTCGCTCGAACGACAACGCGATCCGGTTCATTTATCACTACGGATCTGGCAGAGCAATTCGCGAAGAAGAGTTGATCGTCGTGCACTATGCAATCATCACTCTGCCGCTTTCGCTGATCGCGGCTTGCCTGATGATCGGGAAGGGACGGAAGAATCTTCAACTTCGTTGTGGGTCAACACCCGAGATTTGACGAGGCGATAGATGTCAGCTCAACAGTGGCCGAGATTTGCTCTACTGTCGTTCGCGGTTCTTGCTGGCGAGGTGTACACGGGATTCGGCATCTCGTTCAACCCGGGCTGGGCGAACGGATGGCCTTTCGGAATCACGATTCATGCGGTGTTCTCCACTGTGATGAGCGTCTTGAGCTTCCTGATCCTGATGACCGCATCGACCTTTGTAGGAACGCTGATCGCAGCCTGCCTTGCCGCCCTTGGTGTCGGCGATCGCTATCTCCGGCCAGCGTTCGTCCTATTGATGATTTGCTGCACCGCTCCTGCGGTGATTCTGGCACAAATGTGCTTCATGGAAGTCTACGCTTCCACTTTTAAGATGTGGCCGGATGGATACCCTGCTGGAAGATAGGTAGTACAAAAACGTGCCCGTTATCGTCCTTCGCCAGTCTTCCTCGGTGTCACCTCTGTGACTCTGTGTTTCAATCTCGTGCTTCTATTCTCCGTGGCTGGCTCGTTGGTGACTGGAACCAAAGCTCCGTCGAGCCGGAGCATTCCAAAGGCAACACTTCTGGTGTGTTCCGAAGACTCCACACATCCTACTTGTTATGTTGGTGTTAACGGTCTCCTTCTGACGATGGCTCACGCAGAAAAAGTTCTTATGTCTACTGATCGCAAGCAGAATGTGCAGTATTTGATCTTCGATATCGAAGCGATTGCCGATGGGGATCTGGTTTCGAAGATTCGCTATCCGAAGGAATCCCTGCAGGGTCCGGAAGCGATTGCACGGTATCGAGCCGAGTTGCTGGCGACGACGGGCAAAGATGTGCTCCCCGTCACATTCATGCTCCCCATCTCGGTTGCAGTGGCCAAGGTGGAAGCTGACTATCGGTTGCTCGACCTGGCCGTGCTGGACGCTCCGCAGTTTCGGCCTCATGTCATCGCGAAGCATTTCTGGCAGGGTTGGAACGGCTATGGGCGGCCGACCCTGGTCAGCTTTAACGGCCGAGGTTACGACCTCCCCGTGCTGGAACTCGCGGCGTATCGCTACGGCTATTCGGTCCCAGCCTGGTTCAATGTCGAGGCGCGAACCTACGATCAAGCTCGTAATCGCTACAACTTTGAAATGCATCTGGACCTGTTCGACCTGCTGTCGAACTATGGGGCGGCTCGGCTAAGCGGCGGGCTGAACCTGCTGGCGAACCTGATCGGGAAGCCCGGTAAGGCGGGGGTCGATGGTTCGCAAGTGCAGGATATGTACGATCGTGGCGAGACGGTCGCGATCAATGATTATTGCCGCTGTGATGTCTTGGACACCTACTTCGTTTTCCTGCGGTCGCGAGTCCTGCTGGGCAAGATCACGCTCGAAACGGAGCATGAGCTGGTGGCGGCGACCAAGGCGTGGCTGGAAGAGCAAGGGAAGACTCAGCCCATTTATCTTCACTATCTCTCTCACTGGGGTGACTGGCAGCCGCCGGCCGATTGAGCCACATTGTTCGACGAGACCACGCGACACAGTGGCCGATGCCACTATCATTCGTTGATGGTCTTAGCGTCATGACTTCGGAACGGTCTCCTCAGGTATTGGTGATCACTCGGCATGGGTTATCGCAGTCTTCAAGAATGCGTTCAGGATCTGGAACGCCACAAGCAGTTGGTCAGGATCGACGCTGAGATCGATCCGAATCTGGAAGCAGCCGAAATCCAGCGGCGCGTCTATGCCGCAGGCGGCCCCGCCCTGCTGTTTGCGAATGTGAAGGGGTGCCGCTTCCCGATGGTGTCGAATCTGTTCGGCACCATTGAACGGACGCGGTTCATGTTCCGCGATTCGCTGGAAGCGGTCCGGCATCTGGTCGAGCTGAAGATCGACCCCGGCGAGTTGGCCAAGCGACCATTCCGCTATTGGAATCTGCCTCGCACGCTGTGGTCGATGTGGATTCGGAAGTCTCACACTGGCCCGGTCATGGCGTGTCAGACGACAATCGATCAATTACCGCAACTGAAGTGCTGGCCCGATGACGGTGGGGCGTTCATCACGCTGCCGCAAGTCTATTCGGAGCATCCCGATCACGCCGGCTTCAAGAACTCGAACCTGGGGATGTACCGTGTTCAATTGGGAGGCAACGACTATGTCCCCAATCGCGAGATTGGCTTGCACTACCAGATCCATCGCAGCATCGGTGTCCATCATGCGGCGGCGATCCAGCGGGGTGAGAAGCTGAAGGTCAACATCTTCGTCGGTGGCCCCCCCGCGATGACATTGTCCGCCGTGATGCCATTGCCGGAGGGCCTGTCGGAGTTGCTGTTTGCTGCGGCTCTAGGCCGCCGGCCTGTGCGCATGGTCACGCCGCCCACTTCGAATGGGGGATCGACGCTGCCGATCTATGCCGATGCCGACTTCTGCATCGTCGGGACGATTGACCCGAGTCGCACCAAATTGGAAGGTCCGTTCGGTGACCACTTGGGCTACTACAGCCTGCGGCATGAGTTCCCTGTACTCGACGTCGAACGAGTCTACCACCGACGCGATGCGATCTGGCCATTCACTGTCGTTGGCCGACCACCTCAGGAAGACACCTCATTCGGTGAGATCATCCATGAAATCACTGGGCCAATCATTCCCACCGTGATCGCCGGTGTGAAAGCCGTACATGCGGTTGATGCGGCCGGAGTTCATCCCCTGCTGCTGGCGATTGGCAGCGAGCGCTATGTGCCGTATGCCTCGAAGCGATCTCCGCAGGAATTGCTGACGACGGCAAACGCGATTCTAGGTCAGGGCCAACTGTCACTGGCCAAGTATCTGTTCATCATCGCCGGGGAGGATAACCCTGACCTGAAGATTCACGATATCGCCGCGTACTTCCGGCATGTACTCGAACGAGTCGACTGGCGTAGCGATCTGCATTTTCAGACTCGAACCACGATCGATACCCTCGACTATTCCGGCAGTGGCTTCAACCAGGGCTCAAAAGTTGTGATCGCCGCCGCGGGACCAAAACGTCGCGAACTGGGAACGCAGCTTCCCAGCGATCTGCGCTTGCCGCATGGGTTCCGCAACCCCCGTGTCGCATTGCCGGGGGTGATCGTGGTGGAGAGTGACGAGAGGAAAGTGACGAGTGACGAGGAGGGAGACCAGAGTTCGTTGCTGGCTGCGTTCCCGTTGCTGGTTGTCGTCGATGACAGCGAGTTTGCTGCGAAGACATTGAACAACTGGTTGTGGGTGACGTTTACTCGTTCGAACCCTGCCGCTGATGTAGACGGGATCGGAGCATTCACCGAACAGAAGCATTGGGGTTGTACGGGATCTTTGATTATCGACGCCCGCATCAAACCGCATCACGCCCCGCCACTGATTGAAGACCCTGCCGTGACAAGACGAGTCGATCAACTCGCGGTAAAGGGTGGGCCGCTGAATGGCATTATTTAGAGTAGGCGGCCGAGTCTTCGATGCCGTCAAGTAGCCTTCTCGCTCCGCCGAGAAGTAAGCCAACTACGAAGCCGCGTCTGCTGAGTAACGGAGCATGAAGGCGATCACGGCACCGCGTTCATCGGCCATTATTCTCGCGGAGCGAGCAGGCAACTTGAAGGCGTCTACATTGCCGGAAGTCGCGATGCGGCCTGCTGCTACATCGAGTCGATGAATAATTATCGTGCCGCTTTTGATCCATTTACAATCTGCTTCGTTTGCAGTCCCAGCGCCAACGCCATTGCGGCTGACTGGTGGCGGATGGGTCGAAGTGCGATCCTCGTAACTGATTGAAGTGCGTCACTCATTTGATGCGCCGGAGAACTCGGCCGCCGTTGTTAACGGAAGGTGTCCTCAGGACCTGCCTCGTGCATGGTCCTCAGTTGATATGCCAGCAGCCCTCGTGATTTGCGTGACGGGTGCTCGTCGAAAGTGCTCTTGGGCTTAATGTCCTTAGCTCCAGATGCTTCAGCGCTGCGATATCGTGCGCGCTCTGTGAGCTCTATCCTGAAGAAAGGATCGAATTGTATGTGGCAATCTCATTGGAATGTCATTCACGAAGAAACCATCGGCTTCCTGATCGGTGCCACCTTTGCGCTGGTGGCTGCCAGCGTAGCAACGTGGCGGAGACGGCGACGCGAATATCGTGAGATCAATCAGGGACATCAGTTCCAGCAGTTGGAATTCGCCTATGCGTTCGTCACGAAAGATCGAAACGGTCAACGTCGCTTTGTGGTCCGGATGATTGGTTGTCTGCCGCTCAAAGTGTTCGTGGCCAAGGATGCAATTCGCTCGCATCTTCTCGGCCTGACTCGAGAATCGGCCGAAGACGAATTCAATTCAGTGATCGCCATGGAAGGAAAGCTCGGATCATTCGTACTGCGAGAACTACATGGCCACCTGCGCACGTTGCTGGAAGAGAAAGGCCTGAAGCGGGAATGGTGGCTGATGGCTCCGATCCTCGAAACGTACCGGCCATTACAGTACGTGGCACCAACAGTGCTGCTGGTCCGCAAATCAGACCTGCCGATCTTTGCGTCATTCGATTCGTGTCGGGACCTGCTGGTCCATCACGGATCCGATGCCGCCAAGATCCTGACGCTGATGGAGGTCTATCGCAAATTCAAAGATCAGGAACAACGTCTGGCCCAGGCTCGTGCGGAAGGCCGTTCGACGCAATACCTCGAGGAGATGTGGCTATTGGACCTCAGTCTCTCGACCGACATGCTGGAACCGACAGACGAAGAAGTTGCCGCCGGAACTCTGAAGCCATTCCGTACACCGCCGTGGACTCGGTTCGCTTCGACCTTGAATGAACTGGGAC
Source organism: uncultured Schlesneria sp. (assembly GCA_966211735.1). Taxonomy (GTDB): domain Bacteria; phylum Planctomycetota; class Planctomycetia; order Planctomycetales; family Planctomycetaceae; genus Schlesneria. Next base: position 795 of record CBIHQO010000082.1, on the reverse strand, counting down.
TGAGCATGCCGACATCAATCGAAGTGCCGATTGTGGAAGAGCGACCTCAGCTTGTGGCGAGCGGCACATGAGTTATTAGGCGCGATCTTGAGGCAGCGCTGACAGGACCTCATTAGCGGCGCGGCAGCCGTGGTCGAAGGCTTCTTCGAACAGGGCGACGCCGCTGAGGTCGGTGTTGGCGAAGTGAATGCGGCCGTCGGGATGGCGGGCCTCACGCCGTTGCTGACTGGAGATGAATCCCGGCTTCGGTCGGATCATCGCGTGACCCCAGCGGAAGATGTCCAGTCGTTCGACAAGCTGCCGAATCTGCGGATGTGGAACTTCCAGATCAGTCAGTACGACGTCAGCCAGATCAGCCCAAGTGGCCTTTAAGAGCTTCTCGCGCACTTCACGCGTGTGTGATTCCGTGAACGGGTAATACCAGGTGAGCACAGTCGGGCCATAGTCGCGGCCCGCTTGATGAGTCGCGACGACATAGCCCAAAGAGCGACTGCGAAACATCACATTGTCCCAGCAGAGCGGATAGCCATGTTGTTGTTTCGGCCGATCCTTCAAATGCAGGTTGGCCACGAACCACGACCCATACTCGAATTCGTCTGTCTTGCGCTTGGTTCGTTCGGTGAACTCGGTGATCAATCGGGGTGCCAGGAATTGGGGCGCGGCAAAGATGACGTGTCGAGCTCGCAGGCCGGTCACCGATTGAGTCTGCGTGTTGAAGCAGATGACTTCGACGATATCCCCTTTGTCACTGGTGGACGGCGTCAGTTGTGTGACCGCCATGCCGGTCTGTAGACG
>CBIHQO010000081.1:0-12892 GCA_966211735.1 uncultured Schlesneria sp. | reverse complement strand
TTTCAGTAAGTTGGCCGCAGACACGTGGAAATCGCCCGCCCCTTGACGATCTCCAGTCCGGCACCGAAGATCGACTCCGTACCGTTTGTCGTTTGATTCCAAGAATTTGACGCGACATCGCCAACAGGCCCTCGCGTGCATCACGAAAGACATGGAATGTCTGGCCCGATTCCTTCCACTGCTGACCAATCTGCCACCAATCCCCCTGCCCCGACAAAGTCGAAACGCGGGCGATGGAAGATCGGGGCCGCCATCTTCTTGATCGCCTGCGTCGCGCAGAGCATCCTCTGGACAATGTGGTGGGAAGATCCGACTCACTTCAAGATGTCGATCTTATTCGTCTGGCCGGCCGCGATCTTTTCGCTGCTGATCTGGTGGACATTCTTCTCGGGCTGGTCCGCAAAGGTCCGGTTCGGCCTGATCGGACTGGGCGTCGTCGGCATCGTGGCCTTCTTCTCTGTCTTCCGCCCCGATCGATTCGACGGTGACATGGTGCCGACTCGGTTGACGTACCGCTGGCAGCCGAGTGCCGATCAGAAAGCGAAGGAATATCTGGAACAACTCCAGCCTGGCACGCTGGGCACTCCAACTGATGTCACCGAGGCCCAGCCGCTGGTCGCAGACGAACACGATTGGCCCGGCTTCCGCGGACCGGACCGACTGGGTGTCCTGCATGACGTGCGACTGCGAACCGACTGGGCTGCAAACCCACCGAAGGAACTCTGGCGGCATCCCGTGGGACACTCGTGGTCGTCGTTTGCGGTCATCGGTGACTTTGCTTTCACTCAGGAACAACGAGGCAACTCAGAAGTCGTCGTCGCGTATGATCTCAACACCGGCAAACAAATCTGGGTTCACACTGATGACGCGTATTTCAGTGTCACCGAGGTTCAAGGTGGCGGCGGTCCACGATCGACCCCCCAGTTCAGTGACGGCAAGCTCTATACGCTCGGAGCCACCGGGATTCTGAACTGCCTCGATGCCAGAACGGGTCAGCGGGACTGGACGACCAACATCCTGCAGGATGCTGGTAGCGACGGAAAACCGACCGCGAACCTCGAATGGGGCATGGCCGGTTCTCCCCTCGTCGTCGATCAACTGGTGATCGTGATCCCCGGCGGCAAGGACGGCAAATCGGTGGCGGCCTATGATCGATCGACCGGCAAGAAGATCTGGTCGGGCGGAGATCAACCAGCCACCTATGCCAGCCCCACGCTGGCCACGCTACGCGGCGAACGAGTGGTCCTCGCCCCCCTGGGAACAGGCCTATCGGCCAATGCTCTCGACAGCGGCAAGCAACTCTGGTTCTTCCCCTGGACAAACGCTCCCAAAGTCTGCGGGGCCATGCCCGTGGTTCTCGACGAACAGTCCGTGCTGTATGGCATTGGCTATGGCGAAGGGACCGTGAGACTCGAAGTGGAGAAAGGCGATCACTGGTCCGTTACGAAGAAGTGGCACTCCAATCGATTCCGACCGAAGTTCAATGACTTCGTGGTTCGCGATGGCTATGCCTACGGCCTGGACGACGGCACTCTCAGCTGCCTCAACATCGAATCAGGCAAGGTCGCCTGGAAGGCCGGCCGCTACGGCTATGGACAGGTCCTGCTGGTCAACGACATGCTGCTGGTCGTCAGCGAAAAAGGTGAAGTCCTGCAGATCCCCGCCGAACCTTCCAAGCCCGATGTTGTTGCCAGCTTTGTGGCCCTGGACGAAGCCGCCATCACTTGGAACCAACCCGTCCTGGTCCGCGGCAAGCTGCTGGTCCGCAACGCCAACGAAGCGGCCTGCTTCGACTTGGAATAAGACGGAGTAAAGCGAGCCACGGATTGACACAGATGAACACGGATAAAGGCGGAGATGTAGCAGATGTCCCGAATGAGGAGTTTTCAGATCCCCTCTCTCTTCCGCCTGCCTAATTCCTTTGCCTTGATCCGTGTTCATCAGTGTTCATCCGTGGCGAACTCTTCCGCCTACTCTTCGACTTTCCGATTCTTCGCCGCATGCGGATGCGATTGCTCGTACGTATCTTTCAGGCGTTTGGTGCTGACGTGCGTGTAGATCTGAGTCGTCGTCAAGCTTTTGTGGCCTAACAGTTCCTGCACGCTACGCAAGTCGGCTCCGCCATCCAGCAGATGCGTGGCGAACGTATGCCGCAGTGTATGCGGCGTGGTGATCTGATCGAGTCCCGTCAACGCCAGGTACTTTTCCATCATCCGGCCGACGCTGCGAGTGGTCAGCCGAGTTCCAAACCGATTCAAAAACATCGCATTGCGATGAGCGGGCTTGGCATCGGGCGCAGGTTCGCGAACCTCCAGCCAGCGGCCCAACGCCTTCGACGCATGTCGACCAATCGGAGCGATCCGTTCCTTCCGGCCTTTACCGATCACGCGGACCACGTTGGTATCGCGATCCCAGTTGTCGACGTTCATGCCGACCAGTTCGGCGACACGCAGACCAGCCGAGTACATCGTTTCCAGTAACGCTCGATCCCGCAGTCCTTCCGCTTCATTAGCGGGAGGTGCTTCGAGCAACTGAGTGATCTGATCAATGGTCAGAAAATGAGGCAACTTGCGACCGACTCGCGGTGTTCGCAACACCTTGGCCGGGTTCGAAGTGACCAATCCTTCACGCTGGCAATAACGGAAGAAGCTGCGAAGACTGGCCAGCCGGCGAGCGATCGTTGTTCGGGCATAATCACATTCGTGAAGGTACGCCACATAACCACGAAGCTGAGCGATCTGCAGTTCGGCGGGCGTCGAGACCTCGCCCACTCGATCGCGGATGTAATCCTGCAAGCTGCCGAAGTCTTCCGAGTACGACTTGATCGTCAACTCGGACGCATTGCGTTCGATCTTCAGATACCGCAAGAAGCCATCGATCGCCGCAAACATGAATCAATCCAGGAAGGTTAGCCACGGATGAAACACGGATTGAACACGGACAAGACGAAGACAGACTCTCGAAGGAGAAGGACGACTCAAAGTTATCGATACTTTGACTCTCATCCCTCTGATCCGTGTTTCATCCGTGTGAATCCGTGGATCAACTCTTCTTCTGTGGCGTCACGCAGCAGACCTGCGGATCCGGTTATGAGTCGTTTCATCGCTGCCAGCCGAGGGCGCAATGTCAGTGGCATCGGCCATCAGTTTTCGCACACGCTGGCTGAGGACTGCCGCGTCGTACCAGGTGAAGCTCAGTTCGGGATCAGCGGCGTAGCGGCCAATCGTCTGCAGGACTTGTTCGATGCTGCGATCGTCATACAGGAAGACGTACCGTTCATCGCCCTTCAGCAAAGCCAAGACGTTGATCCCCTGCTGTGGCATGATGCTGTCCCTTCCTTGGTACCGCGGGATTTCAATCTGGGATCAACAGGGCGCAGTCATCCGCCGCGATGTCCCTGTTAGAGATATCGGCTAGACAACCGTGTCCTTAGAGTTTTCGTGTGAGATGCGACCGCGATATGAATAACTGTCGAACTCAGCCTGCTCGCGATGGCTGGCATCGGACGAACCGGCTTCACCGACAACATCGGCAAAGTCCCCGCAGACTCTTGAGACTATCAAAATGGCTGAGGGGCAAGAGCGGAGGGCGAAGCGACGGAGAAGAGGTGATGTTTTCCTTTCTGTCGCTTAGCCCTCAGCCCTTGCCCCTTACCTCATCCGGCATTTCACGCCGGTCCACCCAGTTCCCGCACAAGGACCCGCAGAAACGGCTCGACATCGGTGACCAACCCGACCGACTGGAAAGTCCCTCGATCAGCCAGCTTCGTCACCGTGGCCGGGTTGATATCAACGCAGACAGTTTTCACTGTCGCCGGCAACAAGTTCCCCACAGCAATACTGTGCAACGTCGTGGCGATCATCAAGCAGAAGGTCACCCCAGGAACCAGCTCGCGCATCTTGGTTTGAGCGACCAGCGTATCCGTGATGACATCGGGCAACGGCCCATCATCACGAATGCTGCCGGCCAGGACATAGGGAACGTTGTTGTGAATGCATTCGTACATGATTCCCTGGGTCAACAGACCATCCTCCACCGCCCTGCGAATGCTCCCCAGGCGACGAATGCGATTGATCGTCCGCAGGTGATGTTCATGGCCCTCCTCAGTCGAGCCACCATGCTCCATCGAGATCCCGAGGCTGGTCCCGAAAAAAGATTGCTCGATGTCATGCGCCGCCAGTGCGTTCCCCGCAAACAGCACATTGACGAAGCCCTCGCGGATCAACCAGCTCAGCAGTTCACGGCTGCCGGTGTGCACAACCGCCGGCCCCGCGACAACCAGGATTTTGCCGGTGCCACGAGCCGCTCGACGCATCTGCTCGGCGATCTCTCGCACGGTGACGTTCTTGGGCTTCTCACTCGAAACAGTGCTGTTCATGAATCCAAACGAATGCCGTTGATCGACATCGCGCCCGACGGGAAACACGCGAGTCCCCAGTCGCCCGACGACGATGAACTCACCCTGTTTTACATCGGCCATGGCCACACAGCGGGCTTTCCGAGCGGCTCGATCGACCGAGATCGCGCAGTCCATTTCCTGCAATTCGACGGGAATCCACGCATTGTTCAGGCGAATCTCAGTCCGCTCGTTCGTCGTGGCGTAAAATCCTTCCGGAAACGCTCCGTCGATATCGACCACCTCCAGTCGGCAGTCATGATGCTGCACCGGAACCGCCCCATGCTGTCCGATCGCGGTCAAAATCGTCTCCAGACACGGCAGCGTCGGCGCGGTGACGGTCAGTCGCACGTAGCTGGGATCGTTCCGATTGTGCCCGATCCGGATTTCCTGACTCTGATATTCACCGCCGAGCGACGTGATCTCATCGAGGACTTTCGGCAGCAGCAGACTGTCGATGATGTGGCCCGAGAGTTCCACGTCTTCGCAGATCGATTGCCCCGATTTAGGTGCCGTTGGTTGAGCATTCGCGTTCATCTGGAGACCTCGCAGGAAATGGACGACCAGCTTAATGTCATCATCGCAACACCGCGGCAGAAGGCAACTGTCTGGACAAACCGGGCTAATTCTGAAGACTCGGGGGACTGTCGTGCGAATCTTATTGTCTCCCGCTAATATGTCAGCCGTTGCCGAAGTCGGACGCCGCTCAACGGATGTGACGATGGGAGAGAAGACAAGTCGCGCGAAAGTTTCAGTCGCCCTGGTCGGGGTCGGTCCGACTTGGGAGCTGCATTACCGCGACGCGATCCAGCGTCTGTCATCCAAGCTGACCGTCAAAGCGATCTGCGATAGCGTGCAAATGCGAGCGGCAGTCGTCGCCGATGAATTCGAAGCGATGCCGATTTCCTGCCCGTGGCATCTGACTCAACGTACCGATCTGCACGCCTGGCTGATCCTCGACCCGGGCTGGTTCGACACGTATCCGGCGGCTCTGGCGGTGCAACATGGCCGCCCGGCCCTGTATGCGAACACCTTTTGCGCCCCGATCTCCAAGCTCTTGCCCCTGATGCATGAAGCGGTGGAATGCGGCGAACCATTGATGCCCGAGTTTCCGCAGCGGTTCACTCCCGCGACGACTCGCCTGCGCGAACTGATTGCCACGAAGTTTGGACCGGTCCGTAAGATCGAGGTGACCGTCCCATTAACTGAAGCCAATGCCACTGACGTGAGCGATTGGCTGACCCAGAATCAACCTGGTGCGATCGGCCTGTTCGACTGGTGTGCCTGCCTGATCGGAACGCCCTGCACCGCCGTCTCGTTCGAAACCATGTCGACCGGGTCACAGTTACGGCTCTGTTTTGCAGCCCGAGCATCTCGGCCAAATGATCCCCCCACAGCCACGATTCACTTTGCTTCCGATGCGATCGACTGTCGCAAAGTGGAATGCGAGCGAGGTTCGGCCAGCTTGGGCGGGAAAACTCAGATCTCGTGGCAAGCGGGCGAAGAATGTGGTCAGGAAGTCCACGGGAACGAGCGTTCCCCGTACGAAATCATCCTCGACCAATTCTGCCGCCGCGCCCTGGGGGGCCTCGTTCCCGTCCCCACGGTGACCGACGCCATCCAAGCGATCACTGCGATGCAAATGGCCTTGGCGGCGGTTGGCTCTCCTTGAGTTTAACCACATGGGCAAATCGCTTGGTGCGTCTCGCCTTCGCTTGCGATTACGCCCCACAACCTCCTCAGCCACAATAACTTGCCACGAATCTCATTTCGTGACAGGGGCTGACTGGACAGTAATCCGCTCGGCTGTAATACTATTCCCTCTTCCGCCCGACCGGCAATTGGCCTTGGCCAAGGGATCACCATCCCAAGCCGTTCGATCAGAAGGTGTTAGGGCGTATAGCTCAGTTGGCTAGAGCGCAGCTCTGATAAAGCTGAGGTCCGTGGTTCGAATCCACGTACGCCCACCTCAGGGCCACCGATCCCAAACCGGTGGCTCAGCAAACTTGCAGGTTACTCGTCAAGAGTTACCTGCACTCGGGGACGTAGCTCAATTGGGAGAGCGCTGGCTTTGCAAGCCTGAGGTTACGGGTTCGACCCCCGTCGTCTCCACTCAACAAAAGGCCTGTCCGCAGAATCTGCGGACAGGCCTTTTTGCTTTGAATCAAAGGGCCGATCGTCGTCTTACCATCTTTAATATTGAGCCACTTCGGGAGGCTGATTTTTCATTGTTTGCAGTCTACTCGCGGAACTGGCAAACTGCGCCGCTTTGAATGGCGACTCATCGTGTCAGAAATAAGGGCTAGTTCATGACGCGCTATACGTATCTTCCCGAACCGCATTCAATGGCACTCTTGACCCTCTCTGTTGAGATTGAGAAGGGAAGTATAAAGATCCCACAATTTCAGCGCGACTTCGTCTGGACGAAGCAGAAATCGGCCGAACTTCTCGACAGCATTCTCAAGGGCTATCCAATTGGGACTTTCATTTTCTGGAAGACCAAAGAGGAATTGCGATCGATCCGAAACATAGGCGGCCTCGACCTTCCGAAGACCCCAAAGGGCGATTTCATACTCTATGTGCTGGATGGACAACAGAGAATTACGAGCCTTTTTGCAGCAGTGAAAGGATTAACGATTAAGCGAAGTGATGGCCAGGTCGAGGATTTTTCACGGTTCTACGTTGACCTCGAAGCAGACTCGGACGAAACCGTGATTCAGGCTGAATTGGAAGACGACACCCAAGCACATCGATGGATCACGCTGAAAGACCTGTTGTTCGGAAAGATAAAGACAATCAGCAACTACCCCGAACCTGCTCAGGAAACAATCCAAGCATACAAGGATCGGCTTAATTCATACCAATTTCCAGTCGTCACAATGCGCGATGCCCCTATTGAAGTTGCAACAGAGGTCTTTACACGACTTAACGTAAGTGGAAAAGACCTATCGATGTTTGAGATTATGGTAGCGAAGACGTTCGACGCCGAACGCAAGTTTGATTTAGCGGAACGCTACGATGCGCTAATCGAAAAACTTGATGGAGCCAAATATGGAACGCTTCCGAGTGCAGCAGTGATGCAATCGGTAGCTGCTTGTATCACGAAAGAGACGAAGAAGAAGGCAATCTTAGGAATCAAAAAAAGTCGCTTTATCGACGAATGGGATGCTGTTGCTGCAGCTCTGGGTAAGGCGGTTGATTACCTTCGTAGCGCGATTGGTGTGCCCGTTTCCCAGCTTCTACCTTATCCCTCAATTGTGGTTCCATTGACTTACTATTTCTACAAGGCCAAGACCAATCCTGACGCGGAGAAAAGTAAACTGCTGCAAGACTTCTTTTGGCGTGTTGGGATCGGTGAGAGATATTCAGGTTCGCTCGATAGTCGAGTCGGGCAAGATATCAAAAAAATGGATGTGATCCTGCAGGGGCGCCAACCCAAATACGATTGGGAGGTTGACCCGTCAGCCGAGTTTATCCGGCAAAATGGTTACTTTTCCACAGGGAGAGCGTACATCAAAACACTGCTTTGCCTTTTGGCATCTCAGAGACCCCTTTCCTTGCGCGACAACAGCGTCGTCAACATCAACAATGATTGGCTGACACGTTCAAATAGCAAAAACTACCATCACTTCTTTCCGAAGAGCTTTCTGAAGGAAAATGGTTTCGATGGCAACTATGCCAATCACATTGTGAATATCACTCTTGTCGATGATCAACTAAACAAGAAGGAGATTGGTGCTAAAGCGCCATCCGTTTATGTCGCCAAATTCGCGAAATCGAATGCTCACCTCCAGAAGGCGCTGGCTAGCCATTTCATTCGTCAGGACACCTTTGGAATCGAAGCCGACGATTACGATAAGTTCTTCGATCGTCGATGTGCATACCTCAGTCGAGCGCTTCAGTCCAAATTAGTCGCCCCAAAGGAGTCCATCTAACAGCGAGAACGTGGACTTACCCAAGAAAAGTGGGCGCGACGACGGAGCCCCACGCATTCGACGAATGGTGGACAGGGTTGTATCATCGCTGGACAGTGGGCCGGGATCATTTTGCGTCTGTGTGAATGAGGGATCGTCCATGAAGTTGCATGCGTTTCTGTTGACCGGTGCAGTGTTGCTGGTGGGATGCGAAAAGAGTGTTCCTTCGAAGCCGCCTGTGGGGGGACCGACAGTTGGAAGTGCTGAGAAGACCACTTCTGATCTGGGCGAATCGACCGCTTCCACGGCGAGCGAAGCCGCCTCTGTGAAAGGTGATGCCCTTGCGCCGGTCAAGGTGACCGACGGTGCCGTTGAATTGAGCCCTGAAAATTCGAAGGTGATGTTCGTTGGTGCCCATACAGGTGAGAAGCCGGATCCACGAACAGGCGGATTTGAGAAGTTTTCGGGCAAGTTGACTGTCGATGCCGGTAAGCTGACCGCCGTGTCGTTCGACATTCTGACCGATTCGACCTGGACCGAAATCGGCGGCAAGCTGACGACTCACCTGAAGAGCCCTGACTTCCTGGACACGAAAGAATTCCCCGAGATCAAGTTCCAATCGACGAAGGTCGAGACCGCTGACGGCAAGACGACGATCACGGGGGACCTGACAATGCACGGCGAGACCAAGCCGATCACGATCCCTGCCACAGTGAAGATCACTGATGCGGGAATCACGTTGGTGGCCGACTTCACTGTCGATCGATCCGAATTTGGCATGTTCTCCCCTCAGACTGACAAAGTGGAAAAGAAGGTCGAGTTGAAAGTCGTGGTCGGCGAGAAGACCGACGCGAAGCCGGGACCGGCCTAACGGCTAAGGGTCGAGTGCGGAGGGCTATGCGACAGAAGTGAGAGGGCATCTTCTCGAGAGATGTGATTGCGCCACGAGGTTGAGGTCTTCGATGCCAATGTCGAAGACTTCGCCGTGGCAAGACGCTTGTTCCCTGGGCGCGATGCTGTCGCGTCATTCACGAAGACCCAATCACCGGGCGTGATTGGCTATCTCTTCATCCGTATTCAATCCATGGCTAATCCTTCATGGCTGCTTCATTGATCGGAGTCGCGATTTCGATCGCAGTTTCGGTCGTTGTCTCGCTGCTGACCTCCGTCTGCTTCTCGCGTGAGAGCGCCTTGCGATATGCCGGGGCGCTGGGAATTGCGGCCGGGCTTCTGGCGGCTTACGCGTATCTCGAACCGCGGAATTTGTCGCCGACGCTGCATTGGCAGTGGCTGCCGTGGCTGGTTGCTTGTGCCGCGATTATGGGATCGATTGCGATTGCGACTGGTGTTGGTTCGATTGAACGGTTCGTCGTTGTCGCGCTGTTTTCGCTCGCCGCGGCCTGGTTTCTGATTCCCACTCGCGCGTCATTCGCCCCGATGCGGATGACGTATGTAACCAATTTCACATTGGGAGTGACGCTGTTCTGGAATCTGCTGGACCGACTGCTGAGTCGGCCCAAGACGGCTGGATCGGTCTTCGTCGCTCTTATGGCCACGGTCGTCAGCGGTTCGGCCCTGGTTGTGTTTGCCTTCAGCCTTCGCATTGGCTTCCTGGGTGTCGTCGGAGCAACTGGCCTGGCCGGCGGCGTGCTGGCGTTCCTCTGGAAGCGAGATGCCGCGATCATCCGCGGTCTGATCGGACCGGCGTGCATTCTCCTGGCGGGCGAATTGTTGACCGCCGAGATTAACGACGCGATCAACCCTCCGACAATCGCATTGATCGCAATAGCACCGCTCATGCTTTGGCTGTTCGAAGTGGGGCCGTTGGCAAAGCTGAAAGGGATCGCGGCAGGGGCCACAAAAGCCGCGCTGGTCGCCCTGCCCCTGATCGCCGCGTGGGGACTCTCGTGGTCGGGCATTCACATTGGCGATGCGTGGTAGGCGGCCACGCGAAGCAAGAGTCGCCTTATGCGAAAGTTATGCTGAAGCATAACCCACGAGGCTGAAGCATAACCTACGGAGCCACGCCTTCACGCAGCTTGCTTTTCGTTGACGATGGCAGGGATCGCGGGGGCTTGACGGAATCGCAACACTCGGATCATGTGCGAGACAGAACCGGCATCGGGTTCCACAACGCGAGCCAACAGTGGCAGGCTCAGCAGGCGAACGGCTGCGGACACGATGAAGACCAGTTTTAAGCCGCCAATTTCGATCGGGCCGAGATTCACGGACCAGTTCATGAAGACGGTGGCGATTAGTCCTCCGGCAATGGCCGCGACCGCGGCCGCTGTCCCGACGATGGAATTGAAGATCGCCAGGTAGAAGGCGGCATTTTTCTCGGGAGCCAGTCTCAGCAGAATGTTGTTGGGCCCCATCGCCAACGGGGCGCTGAAGAGGCCTGAGCAATGGATCAGCACCAGCAGGCCAAACCACTGCGGCATCACGAAGACCCAGGCAATCGTGGTCACCAGGTCGGCAATCGTCGCGATCAAGACGATGGGCTTCGTTCCGAACTGATCGCACAATCGCGTCCAGAAGCTTGTCGTCAGCATCCCCAGGACGCTGGACATGGTGGCAAGCGCGGTGATGCAGCCGAATGAGAGTTGCATCTTCTGCAACATGTAAACGGCGAAGAAGGGCTGCGCCAGTTGCAGCCCGATGTTCCAGACTCCATAGAAGCCGAGCAACGTCCGGAAATCCCGATTGCGAAGCGGGTCGGAGAATAACTGGCGGAATGAGGCCTGATGAGGCTGGGCGGGGCCCGGCGCGGGAATGGCTCCGAGTAACGGCATACCGATCAACCCACAGAGCATCGCTGAGCCGAAGACGCTTAAAAATCCCAGTGAAGACTGGCCGCTTTGCTTCGCCGCATCCAACCCGATTGCCGCCATCATGCCCGCCACCAGCGAAAGCCCGGTGTTGAAGAGATGGCGTCGCCCCAGAAACGAGACACGTTGTTGTTTGGGAATTAGATCCTTAATCCATAGCAACCAGGCGACCCCGCCGATCGAACTGAGGAAGCTTCCGATCGCAAAGGCGGCAATCATCACCCAGATAGCAAATGGCCCGCTCTTCGCGAACAAGAACGGAACCAGGAATATTGGCAGCCAGAGCAAACGGCTGATCACCGTGGTGATCAGACAGAGGTTTTTGCACTCGCCACGGCGTTCGAGCAGGTACGCGCCACCCAATTGGACCAAATTCGCACAGACGGGTAATGCGGAAAGAATGCCGATTTGGAGACGCGTCGCACCCATCTCGAGGGCGAAGCCGGTCAAAAAGACACCACTTGTCAGTGTCCCCATGATCGTGGCGAGCGAACCTTCGGCCACAGATAGGTTCATCGATCGCTTTAACAACGCGTCATCCATGCGCAAAACCCCGAATCCATTCAGGAGTAAACACTTATTCGATTGTGATCCGTTGGCACATTGGGCCAACTGGATCATGAAGAGTTACGCATGTGCGCCTTGATTCACCTGACTATGCCCACTCGCTCGTGATCTTAGAGTCAACTCGGGGGAAACCGATCGCATGCACGGTGGCGATCAAGCGAGAGAATTCCAGACGGAATAGCGGGCCCAATTGCATTGCCCTCAGTCATCAACTTGGCGGGAATGCGTCGGGGTTGGTTCTATTGCGGGCAGGGGAAACGAGTCAAGTTGAATGCGCGGGTATTTGTGACCGGGCGGGATAACCGAATGGATAGATCAAGGTCGTTGATCGAGAAATGAGCCGGTTGTGACCATTTGGAGAATTAAAGGCCGATGGCCGATGAGAGGACCGAGTAACGATCATCGATGTCACCCGCGAGAATCGACGGCTCGGGAATTGTTGATCAACGGAGACGGGAGCGCCTTGCTGTGACCGGCCTGCCTGCTGCACCGGGAGGAAGGCACGCGAATGCGACACCGCGATTGCCATCCAGCCCCGTTGCTTTAAGGTGTGGATTCACACTGTCATCCGAAGGGGAGTCTGCCTTTGGACTCGGCACACGGAGTGCCTTCTACTCTGGGGCTGAAATGCACACAGCCTCGTCACACATGGTGAGCGAGGCTGTGAAATTCAAGACTCAAAAGGGCCTGAGAGAAGATCAGGGCTTACGGTTGGGGCGTGCCAGTGATTGGCCTGGGCCATGATTGTAGCAGTCTTCGTCGTGCCGCAGTGGAACGCCGGCGGCATAGTGAGCGGCTAGCATCCGCATAGATGAAATCAATTCCTTCGGTTGGCATTCCATTCCAAGAGGGCCGCGACCGAGTTCAACGACTCGCTTTCATTCTCTGGCTTCGCACAGATGATCGTTTCGGACCAGAGCGCTGCTGCGAGCGGAATGGTCCAGTCGTAGCCATCAATCTTTGCATCGTTACCCAAGGACTGGCGCGGCGTTGAAATCGTCAAGAGGCCACCGGATGTCTCGCCGGTAAACCCCACCCACAGGACTTCCAACGAGACAGGATTCGCTCCGACAATCAGATGAACAACACGGTCTGATTCGACACCACCAACGACCGCAGTGTCGGCTGTCGTGAATGCCGATTCAACACCGAGATCAAGATTGTTCGTTGAGTCACTGATCTTACAT
>CBIHQO010000080.1:0-12921 GCA_966211735.1 uncultured Schlesneria sp. | reverse complement strand
CTTTACCCGGTCCCAGGTAGACAAATCCAGCCTCGATATCAATTCGATAGGGAGTCTCACTACCAATAACGCTGTGTTTGACTGTTCCATCCTTTGTAAATTCTAGATTCGCAGTGTACCCGTTCGCGACGCGCAAGGTCCACGTCCCCAGTAAGGTCCTGCGGATGGCGACCACTTTCGGCGCATTACGAAACTCCTTCATCTCGGCCTCGATTTTTTTCGCCTCGTCATCCTCGCGCTTCTTAATGTAGTCTTTGATCGCCGTATTGTAGGCACGCTCCAAGTCGGATCGGATGGCGGCCTGCTTCTTCGCATACGATGGTGGAGCAAATGATGGGACTACCTGATCCTCGTCGAATGATTTTCTCTCCACCTCCAAGCCATCGAGAACCTGCTTGTTCCCGACCCTTCTGGCGGCGTCCTCTTTTTTCTCGACTAGATCATTCACGGACTTCTCGAATTGCTCATAATCCTTTGCATATTTTTGTCGAGCGCGATCAAGCTGTGTCGCAATGGGATCAACCGTTTCCTGAGCAACACAGCATTCAACCAACAATGCGACCGCAATAGCAGTGATTGCGAACAGGCGAGTTAAGTGCAACATGACGATCCTCCCCTACACGCTATTTCGTCTGGAATGGCTCACTGATGACAATAAACTTCAATAGCGATTTCACCGTATAGCGATTCTGCTTCATATCGGCGACGGCAGCTTTGATCGTTGGCTGATCAGCCAATCCCAATTCTCGGCCGCAAGCATACGTGAAAAGCTTCGCCGCCAGCGTTCCCAGGAACTGGTCTTCGCGCGCCAGCATCGCCTGCTGCAATCCTGACAATCCGTCGATCGCCGTGCCGTCGGGCATCTTCGAAGAGGCGTCGATGAGTGGATCGTTCGACTCAACGCGGCCTTTGTACCCAAAGCCTTCACGGTCGCGCCACTCACCGGCGGCATTGAAGTTTTCCAACGCGAATCCAAGTGGATCGATCTTGTTATGACAGCGTGCGCACTGAGCCAGCGTGCGATGGATTTCCAACCGTTGCCGCACGGTCGCCTTATCGATCCCCGGCACTTTCGGAGCGATCTCGCCAGCATTCGCGACCGGCAGACCTGGGTCCATCCCCATCAGCGTCTTCAGGATCCAGGTTCCTCGTTTGACAGGAGACGTACGCGTTCCGTTCGATGTCGTCACCAAGATCGAAGCTTGAGTCACGATGCCGCCACGTTGCACACCGGCGGGAACGTCGACTCGACGAAATGCATCGCCCCGCACGCCAGGAATACGATAGTATCGCGCCAATCGTTCGTTGATCGTGACGAAATCCGAGCGGATCATCTGCCGCGCATCCACGTCCTGACGCAGGAACTCTTCGAAATAGGCCTCGGATTCTCTGACGATCGACGTTTCCAGATGTCGGTCATATTGTGGATACAGATCCGACGCGGGAGGATTCGCACCGACATCCCGCAAACCCAGCCACTGACCGGTAAAGTTCTCGACCAACGCTCGCGACTTGCGATCAGCCAGCATTCGATCGACTTGCGCAGCCAGCACGTTGGCATCTTTCAACTGATCAGACTCGGCCAGTTGGAATAGTGTTTCGTCTGGCATACTCGACCAGAGCAGATAGGACAGTCGATTTGCGATGGCATGATTGTCCAACTGAGCGGCGCGATCTTTCGTTTCCGCCACAGGTTCAGTCAGAAATAAAAAGTTCGACGAAACAAGCACCGACGTGAGTGGCACCTTGATCGCTTCAACAAATGATTTGTCCGTTCTCGCAGCCTTGAATAGTCGCAGCTTGCCATCGACTTCCTCGGGCTTGATCGGTCGTCGATACGCACGCCGCATAAATCGAGCGAGCACGTCTCGAGCATATTCCTGTTCATTCGTCTCGCGAATCGGCGAATCGAATAAGATCTGCGAATGGCTGCTCGGTGGCCAGGCGTCATCGAGCGGCCCCTCCACTTCGAACCAGTCGACCAGTAGTTCGGGCCGTGCGAAATTGTCTCGCCCTTGCATCCAGAAATTCTCAAGCACGTTTGGAATGGCATAGGCATATTCCAAAGAGACACCCGCGGATTCCGTCGTGAATCGAGTGATGTATTCATACACCTTCGGAAGCTCTGGGCTGGCATCGACATCAAACTCGGCGATCGTGCGCGGTTGCGGCCCGAGTTGCAGAACCAGTTTGATTCGCGGTGGACCGTAGTCGTAGATGCGATCTGACTGAAAGTGTGCCAGATCTTGATCGAATTGCCGCTTGGTCCACTCTATACCTTTCGGGTTCTTCGCATCCTGCTCGTCCCGACGTTGCTTGAGAATGACGCGAGCGGATTCGACGACTTTGTCGCGCGCGGGGACACGTCCCGCCGCATGAATACGAATTGCATACTGTCCAGCCGTGGGAACTCGAAAATCTCGTGCTCCGATCGACTTGTCCCACGAGTTATGATGGACGACGACCCATTCCCCATCCTGCTGGTTGTTGTTCCCATTCACAATTGGATTGTTTTTGGCATCCAGTCGCACGCGGGTACGATCGGCAGGCCCCACTTTGGGCTCAAACCGCCAGCGGACCAATTCAGGACGTTTCCCCTCGACCAGGGCTCGATCGAGAATCTGCTGCGCGGCCGATAGATAGAGTTCCATATGCAGTGGTGAGACGGTCAATGCCGCACCATTGTTGTCGAAGCCACCCGCAGGAGGATCTTGCGGAAACCCCGACGTATCAAAATCGACGCCGATCAAGTCGCGAATCGTATTTCGATATTCCGCCCGGTTCAGGCGACGAAGAACGACAGCACGTTCTCGCTTAGCTAGCTCGGCCCGAATCGCTTGGGTCGTGATCCAGTCGACAACCCCAGCAACTTCCTCTGGCTTCGGCTGCGGTTCCGTCTCAGGGGGCATCTCGTGTGAGTTGAGGACATTGACCACTTCACGCCAGCGAGATCGCGCGGCGGGATCGCCGAAGTCGATCGGCAGCACCGTTGAATCAAGACCAAAGGGCGACTGCGGCTTCTCACCCGTGTGACACTTGTTGCAGTAAGTGTCAAAAAACGGCGTCACTAACCGGCGGTGGCCAATCGGATCTTGCTCAACAACGGAATCCTTCGCCACGACGGAAGACGCGATCAATGCGAAAACAAGCCCTAGTCCGACACGCATGGGTGAGTCATCAATCCTGATAGTAGGTTTACTCGTTTTGATATGTCAGAGTACTGGTGCGAGCGGCATTTTTCCAATGGAATGTTCGCTCCACAAAGATCATGTGTCTTCCGTATTGGATCCCCACAAACCGGCTTGATCAGGGAGCGATCAGTCGCCGCGTCATCCGTTCAGTGGCGCAACACGCGCCTGTCCCCGAACTTCGTTTGTGGTTCAGCGGGTCTATCTCCCTGACTCCTTCGCGTTTCCGGCTTACGACATAACAGCGCCATCCCGCCTCGCTAATAACGAGTGCCTCATTGGCATGCCGATTGCCGGGATTTGGAGCAACGACGTGTCGTCGCCCCTCTTATTCCTCCTGTCCGAGAACGTTCTACTCGGTCCGCCTTGCTAACGATTCAATGTGCAGCATTTGATTCACAACTTGGAGAACATCAATGGTCAGCGATTCTCAGGCCGATCGACGTACCCCCGCGACGTATCTGGCTGACCAGTTCTCTGACACCATTGACGCGGTGTATCAGCATGCACTCCACGAGAATCCATCCCTTCGCAATCAAGTCGCCTATGCGGGCTATTTAGCGTCTCACGGACGGATTTGCGACGGACTGGAACAGTTCAAACAGATCATTCAGAACGACGCTCTTGCTGCCCAGCCGACACTTCTTCACGAGATTGGCGACCGGATCTCGAGAATCGAAACTCGATTGGAAAATGATCCGGAACTCTGGCAGCCAATCCACCACGGTTGAACGGCATCTTGAAGCGGAGCGAACGGAGTCTCCCTGCGAGTTGGTTTTGAATCTTAGGATGAATCAACATGACGAACGAAAATTGCGACCCTCGAATGACCGTGTTGTTCGCCGACCCCTCGCTTGCCGGCACACGTCAGAAACAACAGACATCGGATGCCAGCGCGCGAACCAGATCGGCCGCTGAAGGTGTCGATACTGATGCCGACATTCTGAGTGCAGCATCCACCGCTCTCCATCACACTGGCTATGCGCAATTGCGTGCGGTGAAGTTGTACTGCCATCACGGGCGCATCGTACTACAGGGCAGTATTTCGACGCATTTCTTAAAGCATTTTGCCCAGGAAGTCGTACGCCACGTGCCCAACGTCAAAGAGATCGACAACGACTTGCACGTCGTCTGCAGTCGATGAGGCCTATCCGGCTCATGTCTAACGGCTACTTGGCGTAGACCAGAATCATCGCCAGGGCCCGACACGCAGCAGACTGGTGGTCCGCATCATCGCGCACGGTTGTTGAGTCGCGATCGGCAGTCAGGCAACTACACCAATTCTGTATTTGGTGGCAGGACGACCTTGCCGATTGCGAGATTTGCTGACCGCAACTTACTTCGCAGCGTGAACCGACTGATACCGAGGATCTCACTCGCCTTCGTCTGGTTGCCGTTGGATTGTTTGACGGCTCGCGTCAGAATCAAACGATCAAAGTGTTCCAGGGCTCTGCGATAAAGATCCGTTTGACCCGATGAAAACCAGCCTTCCAGAGCCTCACCCAACCGCTGCCAATTCTCAGCGGGAGCGACATCCGCCTCAGGAGTTTCCGAAGGCCCATTCAATAGTGCCTGTGGCAAGAACTCTGGAAGCAGGACAGACCCCGATGATCTCAAGAGCGCCTCTCGAATCGTCGCTTGGAGCTCACGGATGTTCCCCGGCCACGAATATTTCGACAGCAAGGCGAGGGCTTCCGGAGAGATGGACTGGACCGCGATGTCCATTTCACGGCTGCAACGCGTCACAAAGTGCATCGCCAGCAATGGAATGTCTTCGCGACGCTCACGCAGTGGCGGCAGATGAATGGCGACGCCCCTTAATCGATAGTACAGATCTTTGCGAAAGCGCCCCTCTTCGATCCTCAACTCCAGATCCTGATTGGTGGCGGCAATGATCCGGACATCGACGGAAATCGATTCATTTCCACCGACACGTTCAAAGCACCGCTCCTCGAGAATCCGCAACAATTTCGACTGTGTATTCGGTGCCATATCGCCAACTTCGTCGAGTAGCAGCGTTCCTCCATGGCACTGTTCGAACTTGCCGATCCGTCGATGGTCGGCACCCGTGAACGCCCCTTTTTCGTGACCAAACAGCTCGCTTTCCAGCAATGCTTCTGGAATCGCCGCGCAGTTGATCGCGATGAAGGGGCCTTGATTTCGGTGACTGTGCTCAAAGATCGCTCGTGACACCAGTTCTTTGCCCGTTCCGCTCTCGCCCAGAATCAGGACGGTGACATCTTGCGCGGCGACGCGCCCGATTTCTTTGGCGACCGTCTGCATCGCAGGGCTGTTCCCGATCAATTTCTCGAATTCTGATTCGCTCGTCGTCGGATTCGCAAATTCCGACGAATCGGTCGTTGCACGCTCCGAGATCTCAAACGCGCGGCTGATCACCTGCTCGAGCTGATGCAGGTCGATCGGCTTGACCAGATAGTCATGAGCCCCCTGTTTCATCGCTTCGATGACCGTATCCGTTGAGCCATGCCCCGTGATGAAGACAACCAGGCTGTTCTCCGAGATCTCTCTGAGCTCATGCATCATTTGCAGACCTGATCGCTCTCCCAGTTTGTAGTCCAGCAGGACTACCTCAGGTTTGAGTTCGCGCATCAGCCGGAACCCCTCATCGGCGGTGCGAGCCGAATAGACCTGAACCTGCCGTTGATCATAGAGGCGCTTGACGATGGAGTAGACTTCGGGATCATCATCAATGATGAGTAGCTTGTGCATGGCAGGCCTCTATGTTTCGTGACCGGGCATTCTCACGACAAGTGCCCATCGATCGTTCACGACGCTCCAGGTGACCGCACACGAGTGCTCGCGGAAGGAATGATGGGGGACCGCGATCTTGGAGTCTTCGAAACGGCCGTGTCTTCGACAGAGGACATTGCCATACGAGGACTATGGGACCGTGTCACCAAAATCCAAATTCCGATTCGAACACCACTGCGCGCGATTATTCAGTGGTCATGATCAGGGACGATGAGCAAATCAAATTCCGCAGCCACGATCTTGCATCCTGTTTCCAGTGCGATTAGCGATTTTGTCCCAAGATCCCGAGCACCCGTTTCAATCGAACGCCGTGCGGAGAATGTTTATTTGTAGCTTGCTCAGAGCATTGTTTGATGCGTCGGACCGATGTGGATCAGAACTCACCACTGCACCTTTCCACACCAGGTTATTGTTCCTCATCGTGCGATCAGGTAACGATCAGGATGGTCGGTTCTCAGCCAGACCATGGTCTTCCTTCCGATAGTAATGACCTCACTCGAAGAAGATCTCGAATTTGCCATGAGTGCACGTCGATAGCGTAATTCCCTTCCAGCAAGCTAATTAGGCTGATCGACCGCACTCAAGCTCGAACTGTCCGAAGTGACGACTTCAGGATAGACCAGAAGATTTCCACTGACATGGCACATCTCCTGCCTCAACAGACCTGTCAGTAAGGGCGTCGGGGTGGCTTGGCATAACGGTCACCCGATTTCACGCCTTTGCGGAATTCGAAGCCGCTCGATCCATACTCGGAATTCGATTGACTCGGGCCACAATGAGGAGGAATGCGATGATGAACAGATGGCACAGAGCAATAGCAACTGGAGTCGCCCTGTCTTGCACCGTGATGAGTGCATATGGTCAAGGACCACTTGGCGGAGCCGTCAAGGGGGCGCAAAACCAAGTCAATGGAGCTCAACAGGGAGCTCAGCGTGCTGCCGGCGGGGTGACGAATGGGGCTCAGCAAGGAGTCGGGGGAGCTGTCCAGCGGGCGCCGCAAGCGGTGCCACAGCCTCCACGCGCCGTCCAGCCACCACCGGTCGCGGTCCCACAGGCCCCGAAAGCGGTCCAGCCACCTCGCGCCGTCGAGACGGCTCCGCGTGGGATTCAAGGCGCAGCGCCTCGCATCAATACCGAGCCGAAGTCGGCTGTACCGAATGTCGCCAAGCCAGTCGTGCCACCAAACCCAATCCGTCCGAACCCTGTCATCCCGAACCCTGTCATCCCGAATCCCGCCGTTCCGAAAGTGAATCCGGCGGTTCCTCCGGTGAATGCAGGACGACTGCCATCAACGAGCAATGCTGCCGATGCCGCCAAGCGAAATCTGCCAGAGCAAGTACGGACCAATAAGGTTCCGACCAACGGAGCACTGGATGCTGTAAATCGCAATTTGCCTCATCGACCAGTGGCTGGTGCCCAGCACAACCTTGGTGGCACGCAGATTAATGTCGGCCCACGTCAGATCAACATCGCGAACAATGGATATCGTCCCGCCTACAACCGGCACCCTCGTTGGTACGCCGGGTACTGGAATGGCAACTACGGATCCGGTTGGGGTTATGGTGGAGGTTGGGGTAACGGATACTACGGCAACAACGCTTATGGTTATCGGCCCTTAGGCTGGGGTTTAGGCGCGTGGGGATTGGGAGCTCTCGCCTACAACAGCGGATACCTGGGTTACAGCAACCCGTACTACACCAGCGGCGGATACAACGGCTACAACTATGCCCAGCCCATTCCAGTCGCCTATGACACGATGTCCACCACAGTCAGCAGCGACAACTCGACGGATGACGTTCTCCAGGCAGCGGTGACAGCGTTCCAACAGAACGATTACGATCAGGCTCTGGACATCGTCAATAAAGGAATCACCCAGTCGCCAAGCGACGCGGTGTTGCATGAATTTCGCGGATTGGTCCTGTTTGCCAAAGCCGACTATCAGCAAGCGGCGGCCACGATCCATTCTGTGCTGGCAGTCGGCCCCGGTTGGAATTGGGAGACGATTCGAAAGATCTATCCCAGTGTCGCAACCTACACAAATCAGTTGCGAGCATTGGAATCCTCCGTCAAGCAGAATCCGCAAGATAGCGCGTCACGTTTTCTGCTGGCCTACCATTACATGATCGGCGGCCACCAGGATGCCGCAGCCAGCAAACTGAGTGACGTTGTTCGGCTGACGCCGGACGACCGCGTTGCGGCAGACCTGCTGCAAATGCTGAAGTCACCGGCTCCAGGAACGAACGACGCGCAAACGGCCGCAACACCATCACCACAGCCGCCCGTTCCGACCAATCGCCCCGCTGTGGCTGATTCAAATATCGATCCTGCCACGCTGGTCGGATCATGGAGTGCCTCTCGTGACGATGGCTCTCAATTCAGCATGACGTTGAACAAAGATGGCACGTTCACCTGGAAGTTCAATCAGAAAAACGCCGACCAGTCCTTCGATGGCAAGTACACAGTCGAAGGAAACGTCCTGGCACTGGAACGAAAGGATGGCGGTTCGCTCGTCGCAACCGTTACACCGGATGGTCAACAGAAGTTCAACTTCAAATTGCTGGGCGCACCTCCAAGTGACCCAGGACTGAACTTCGCTTCAGCGAATCAATAGTCGCCGGCCATTGTTATCGCGAGCCACGATGTTGTATCGTGGCTCGCCTTGCTCACCCCCATGGAACACCGCATGTCGAAGAATAGCGATTATCAGTTAGAGCAACCGATCTTCCACGACGATCTCGATTCGGCTCCCCATACGAACGAGTACGTCAAACAGAAACGCGACGAACTCGTTGAATCGACTCAGTCCCGCCTGGAAGTCCTGGACCACGAACTGGCAAGACTCGACCAGCAAGCGCGCGAGTCCAGTGACGAAGTCCGAGCAAGTTGGGTCGTGACGCGGGCAAACTTGATCCGTCACCGTCGCCTGGCTTGGGAACAACTCGAAAGCTTGAGGTCGCGCGACGCCGAACCCTGGTCGCAAGAGACGTATGTGCTTGACGATGCGCGCCAGAACTTTTCAGCGGCAATCTCAGAAGCGCGGAAGCAACTGCGGCGCACTCGCTAAGATTCACGCTCCGAAGGGGCAATCACAAATCAGCCCCGGCATCGCCCGGGGAAGCAGGTCATTGACGACGTCCAAGCCCTGATAAGGGCAAAACAGATTCGTCTTCGAATAAACGAGAATTCTGTATTCGAAGAGACTGAGGTAGATTGCCTACGCTCCTGACCGTCACCGCTGATTAATAGTGGGGCGGTCTTTCTTCTTGCGGGCTGCGAATTTCCGGAGCTTCCGAGAGTTGCAGCAACTTGCGCTCGAACGTCGCCAGTTGATCGCGACTGCCCCGCAATTCCGTGTGTAAGCTCACTAAAGCCTGATGCATCTGTTCCAGATCGTGCTGCAGGTGCGCGACCGCGGTTTCGAGATTAATCAGGCGGTCATTGACGTGAGAATCTGTCATGGAATTGGAATTTGGAGGGGAATAGGTTGCGGTTGTGGCTAGCATATTATCGAATGTCTCGGATCGTGTCGCCTTGTCTGATAAAATCGAGGGGACGCACGTATCGATAACTCAAGGTGCAACTGATGGCCGTCCCCGATCGAGTTGATGCCGTCGTGGCAGAACTAGAAAAAAAGATCCTGAAAGAAGGGCTGGAGCCTGGCGATCGCCTGCCGACTGAGCGCGACCTCAGCAGTCAATTGGAGGTCAGCCGTAGCGTCGTTCGGGAGGCCATCAAGCGGCTGCAAAGCTTGGGGCGTGTCATTAGTTTGCAGGGTTCAGGAACGCGAGTCGCCTCACCCAGTGGCGAGCAGGTGGCCGCCGGTTACCGCTGGCTCTTTCAACATACCGGTCTGCGCCTCGAACATCTGGCGGCCGTCCGCATTCCTCTGGAAACGACGATCGCCGCACTCGCCGCCGAGCATCGAACAAACTCCCATCTGGCTCGACTGGAACAGGCTCAAGTTCGCCTGGCTGACCAGTCCCGAAGCCTGAAGTCCGCCATCGAAGCCGATGCCAACTTTCACGCGATCCTGGCCGAGGCAACTGGCAACCCAATCTTTCAGATGATCCTGGGACCGATCCAGGAACTCCTGTTTGAAAGTCGGCGACGGACAATCAGCCGTTACGGAGCGATGCTGGGCTACGATCATCACCAGAAAATACTGGCCGCGGTCAGAGCACAACAACCGCAGCAGGCTTATCAAGCCATGGCGCACCACTTACAAATGAACGCCACACATCTCGCCGAATGGGATGCGGATAATGCCCAAATGCCAACCGCAGAAATTCCCCTGAAACAAGATTGACAGATTCCGCCACGATCCAGTCAAATGGTCTGACCATTTGTGAGCCCTGCGCCAGCCCGAGGATTGGAGACCCGACATGACCAGCTTTCGACAATTCGGGTTCAGCATAATTCCAGTGATCGCGTGCGGCGTGTGGTTGTCCACTACCGTCAGAGGCGAGGATCCGGCTTCGACCAAGAACTTTTCCGAGCAAGTCGCCCCGATTCTCGAACGCCATTGCGTGCGGTGTCATAGTGACGAAGAGCACAAGGGCGGTCTCTCTCTCTCGACTGAGCAGTCGCTGCGAAAGGGGGGCGAAAGCGGAGCGGCCGTCCTCGCGAAGAACGCCGCGGAAAGCCTGCTCATACAATATATCGAGGGCGACAAGCCTGAGATGCCGAAGAACGCGCCGCCACTGTCAAAGCAAGAAGTTGCTCAGCTACGCAATTGGATCAATGCGGGTGCTGACTGGCCGGCAGGCGTGACCCTCAAGAACAAGCAGTTCGAAAATCAGCCGTGGTGGAGTTTCGAGCCGTTGTCGCGTCCGGCCGTCCCACACAGTCTTGTGATCGACGACGAACGTTCTCCAATCGACAGCTATATTCGTGCGAAGCTGGCAGAAAAACTTCTGTCTCCATCAAAGCCAGCAGACAAGCGAACATTAATTCGCCGCCTTTCATTCGACCTGCACGGGTTACCGCCTGACCCCACAGAGATCGATGAGTTCGTCGCAGAGACAGACCCCACCGCTTACGAGAGACTGGTTGATCGTCTGTTAGCTTCACCTCGCTACGGCGAACGATGGGCTCGTCACTGGTTGGATGTTGTTCATTACGGCGACACACACGGCTACGACAAAGACAAATTGCGTCCCAATGCCTGGCCGTACCGCGACTATGTGATTCGATCGCTGAATGAAGACAAGCCGTACGACCGATTTATCCTGGAGCAACTGGCAGGGGATGTCCTCTGGCCAGAGACCGTGGACGGAATTGTGGGAACAGGATTCATCGCGGCGGGACCTTGGGACTTCATCGGACACGCCGAAGTTCCTGAGTCAAAAACGGATGGCAAGATCGCCAGAAACCTGGACCGTGATGACATGGTGACGACGACCATGAACACCTTCTGCAGCCTGACCGTTCAATGCGCCCGCTGTCACAATCATAAATTCGATCCCGTCACACAAACGGACTACTATCGACTGCAGGCCGTGTTCGCAGCGCTGGATCGAGCCGACCGAATGTTTGATCCCGATCCGAAAGTCAGTCATCAGCGCCAACAATGGCTTGCCGAACAGAAGCAGTTGAAAGCAGACGAACAACGATTGGCCGCCGAAGTAACACGGCTTTGCGGCAATGAACTGAAGGAACTCGATCAGCGGATCGCTTCCGCCCAGCAGGCAATCGCCGGCCAGCGAAGCCCTGAATATGGCTATCACAGCAGCATCGAGCCGACGGCCGATAAGACGAAGTGGGTCCAGATCGATCTCGGCCGCGAAGTGCACATTTCCAAACTGGCCTACGTTGGCTGTTGGGATGACTTCAACGGCATTGGAGAGGGATTCGGCTTCCCCGTTCGATTCAAAATCGAGGCCTCGAATGATGAGACATTTTCGACGAACACCGCGATGCTCGTGGACCGAACAGCAGCCAATGTTCCGAATCCGGGGACCGCACTTCAACAGGCCGATGTCTCCAATGTCACGGCGCGATACGTCCGCTTCACCGCGACTCGACTCGCCCCGCGTCAGAATGACTTTATCATGGCGCTCGCCGAACTAAGCGTCTTCGATGTGGATGGCAAAAACGTTGCAGCGGGTGCCGCGGTGTCGGCCTTGGACTCAATCGAAGCGCCGGTTCGTTGGAGCAAGAAGAATCTGGTCGATGGGATCTACACCGGCCAGACGGCAACGGACATCAATCAATTGCGCGACCAGCGTTCCGCATTGATCGCAAAATCCGTTCCGCAACCGGTCCGCGACGATATCCAGCGAACGGCGACGGCGCTCAACGATCTGACGCGCCACTTGGCAACGTTGCCGGCACCGCAACACGTGTATGCGGGGATCGTTTACACGGGCGGAGGCACCTTTAGCGGAACGGGGCCCACTGGGGGGAAACCACGCACGATTCGTGTTCTCAAACGTGGCGATGTTGGTTCGCCCGCGGATGAAGTCGGCCCAGGGTTTGTACCGCTGCAGCGAGGTCAAAGCGGTGAGTTCTCACTTCCACCTGAACATCAGGAAGGAGCCCGCCGCGTTGCACTGGCAAAGTGGATCGTCGATGAGAAGCATCCGCTGACCTGGCGGTCGATCGCCAATCGCCTGTGGCAACATCATCTGGGGCGAGGCATCGTCGATTCTCCGAACGATTTTGGTCGCATGGGACAACTGCCGTCTCATCCGAAACTCCTTGATTGGCTGGCCTGTGAAATTCGCGATGACAGAGCAGGGGACGGCACACCGGTACGCTCGCTGAAGCACCTGCATCGGCAGATCGTGACGAGCGCCACCTATCGCCAAAGTTCTGATGTTGGAGAGAGCTCCGCGGCATCGGCACCTCAGTCGGTTGATTCAACGAACTCTCTTTATTGGCGAGCGAATCGTCGAAAGATCGATGACGAATCGCTGCGGGACAGTATGCTGCTGGTCGCTGGCAAGCTTGATGACCGCAT
>CBIHQO010000079.1:0-12934 GCA_966211735.1 uncultured Schlesneria sp. | reverse complement strand
TCGCAGCAGCTTCCGCCTTTGCGTGAACAGGTCTCGCAAAAAGATCTGCATCGCGTGCCGGTCCACGATTTTCGTTCGCATATCGGGATCGGGATCAATCCGCACGATCGCCGAATCCACTTCCGGCCGCGGCCAGAAGACCGACGGCCCCAGCTTGTGAATGATCTTGATGCGGCATTGAGCCTGCATAAAAACCGACAACGCGCTGTAGTCCGACGTATGTGGTTTCGCACACAATCTCTGAGCCAACTCGTACTGAATCGTCACGACCATCCGGTCCAGCGGATAATTCAACGCCAGCAGATTCGCGATAATCGGCGTGCCGACGTGATAGGGCAGATTGGCCACTAACTTCAGCCGCCGTCCCGGTTCCGCCGCGAGTTCCCGATCGACTTCCGTGATGATCAACGGATTGAGCTGATGCTTGCTTTTCAACGCATCGCAATTCAGCAATGTGACGTCGGGTAGACGAGAAACCGCTTCGCTCGCCAGCCGATACATGTTCGGATCATATTCGACTGATACGACGGCTCCCGCTTCGGCAGCGAGAAAAGTCGTTAGGCCGCCGGTCCCGGCACCGATCTCCAGCACGACGTCGTCTGCACTCAGATCTGCTTCTGCGACAATACTTTCC
The DNA here is from genome assembly GCA_966211735.1 of uncultured Schlesneria sp. Classification (GTDB taxonomy): domain Bacteria; phylum Planctomycetota; class Planctomycetia; order Planctomycetales; family Planctomycetaceae; genus Schlesneria. The sequence goes on along the minus strand of CBIHQO010000079.1, from coordinate 12,300 downwards.
AGCAGATTGAGATCGATCAGAAAGTTCTGTCCCAGATCCCCGCGCGGGTGCAACCCTTCCTGCTGAAACAGGGCGATGAGATGGGACCGGGTCTGACGAAGCGGCGAATTCATCCGCAGTACTATAGCAAGAACCAGCCGCCGGTGCCAGAACTTGGGCTAGGTTCAATTTCCCGTCACGATTCGCACTTGTGCTCGCTGTTCGGCGCGGTCTCCCGACCCCGCCGAAACGCCAGACCGCAGGTCTCCTCTTCTCCGCTGCGCGTACAGCAATCACAGCGTCGGGCTCGTCGGCTTACTGCTCGGCAGAGCGAGAGGGCTACTTGGGTCGATCCGGCTCGTTTCTCGGTGGTCGCGGAGTCGGCTTGAATTCGCCCTCATGAAGCAGCCCACTGCCTCGATGCAGCAACGACGCCCCAAAGCGAGCACGGATCAGATCGGCAGCCTGATCCAGATGGACTTGTTTCTCACGTTCTTCATCGGCAAACAAAGTCTGCTGGACCTGGCGAGTCCCTGCGAAACCACTCACTCCAACACCCAGCAGTCGAACACTCTGGTGCGATGCGGACAAAGATCCTTCCAAAAGTTCCACCGCCGTTCGCCAGATTTCGTCCGTGATATTCGTCGGCGCAGCCAGAGTTTTCGCCCGTGTGATCGTGTGAAAATCGGCAAACCGCAGTTTGAGTTGCACTGTTCGTCCTCGACGGTCTTGCCGCCTCATCCTCCAGCCGACTTGCTCTGCCAGTTCGACCAGCCACGCCCTGAGCACTTCGCGATCATCGATATCGGCCGCGAACGTCGTTTCGTGCGAAATCGTCTTCGCCTCGCGATCCGCCACCACTTGCCGTTCGTCGATCCCCTGGGCCAGTTGCCAGAGATGTTCGCCCGTCTTGCCGAAGTGCTGACGCAATGTCTCCAGAGCCATTTGTCGTACGTCGCGGATCGTGCGGATCCCCAGTTGTTCCAGGGCGACTCCAGTGACTCGTCCCACGCCCCACAAACGTCCTACCGGCAAAGGGTCGAGAAACGCTTGAATACCAGCAGGATCGACGACGACAAGTCCGTCGGGCTTTTCGAGATCACTCGCAATCTTGGCCAAAAACATGTTGGGGGCAACACCGACGGAGGCGATCAGCCGCACTTCTGTTTGAATGTCATGCTTAATCCTTCTGGCGATCTCCGCAGGTGGACCAAACAGGGATTCGCTCCCGGTCACATCCACAAACGCTTCATCCAGCGAGAGCGGTTCGACCAAGGGTGAGTAGCGATACAGCATCTCGCGGATCTGTTCGGAAACTTCGGCGTAGTAGCTCAAACGCGGTGGGATCAGGATCGCGTGCGGACATCGTCGCAACGCTGCAGAAGTGGGCATGGCGCTATGCACACCAAACTTTCGGACGGCGTAATTGGCCGCGGCAACCACGCCGCGCCCTTGCGGCGTCCCACCCACAATGACGGGCTTACCGACCAGTTCTGGGTTGTCCCGTTCCTCGACCGAGGCATAGAACGCGTCCATATCGACATGCAGGATCATTGAACGCAGCCAGTCTGGAATGGATCGATCATTGATATCCGGCCGAACCGGAGGGTCTCGACCACAGACGTCGACGATCCGCCTCTATTGTATCGAGCATCGGACGGACTGCTAATCCTCAATCTCGGGATCCATTGCATCGCGGTAGTGGGCGAGTCACCATTCGCGAAGTCGCAATTGTCATCGCCTCTTCATGAAAGCCGCCGCATGCGTTTGTTTGAAGGAACTGCCTGGGATCGCCCCCCGACCTGCGAGCGCTGCGGGAAACTGGAAGCGGACTGTACGTGCCCCCCGGTCGTCGCCGCCAAGGAACTGATTCCTCCCCAGAAGCAAACCGCGCGACTGAGCGTTGAAAAGCCCAAAAAGGGAAAGCTGGTCACCGTCATTCGCGGCCTGTCTGCCGAGGCTAATGATCTACCGGCCCTGCTAACTCGACTCAAGAACTCCTGCGGCGCGGGTGGAGCGATCGAAGAAGACAGCTTGGAAATTCAAGGCGATCAGTTGGACCGCCTGCAAACGATCCTTGGTGAGATCGGCTACAAGGTTGTCGCGCGGTGATTCAACTTTACTGTTTGGGATCTTGGCGTGGTTTGGTCTGCAACAATTGCGACTCGACGATAAGTCTCGGTTCCAACTCCTGCAGGCGGGATGGAAGATCCATGCTGGTGTGAATGACGGTGAGCACGAGGACCGTCTCGGTATGATAGTCGCAAACGAGGAAGTGCTTGTTCACGCGATAGAAATAGAGCCCGGGACAAAAGTCCGGCTCAAGTCGAAGAATCTCGGGATGATCGCTTAGTCGATCTAAAGCCGCGGAGATATCATCCAGATACTTGTCGGCGGCTTTGCGGCCCCATTCCTGCACAGAGTAGATTTCGATCTGGCGAAGATCGCCCAGTGCCCGCCGAGTCAGCTCGACGACAGCCTTCTTTGATTGTTTCTTGCGGCGAGTCAATCGGGTGTCTTCTTGAGTAGTTGCCGCAAATCACCTTGATAGGGCACCGTACGTCCATGGATCGCATCCTGATATCCATCGAGTATGGCATCACGGATCTGAGCTGCTTCCAGACGTTCTTTCTTTTCACGAAGCACGTCGCGCACGAACTCACTCGGCGTAGCGAACAGCGTGCCATCACCCGAGTTTTGGTCCACAAAAGCCCTCAATTCGTCAGTCAGCGACAGATTCAGCGAACTGCTCATGAGCGTCTCTCCAGTCTGATTATTAGGCGACTGCAGACTAGGGCATTGATTTATTGATGTCAATATTCCCCGTCCGGCGCGGTAGTTCGACTGAGTTAAGGCACTTTAGCGGCCCGCCTTTTGCTAGACAATTGCCTACAATTCCAAGGGTGAAGTCCTTCCAGGTTTCGTGTGAGAACGATGAATCTTCCAGTTGAGTCACCGTCGCTCCCTTACTATCTCGGCTGCCCTGTTTGGGGTTGTCCCGACTGGGTTGGCTCGGTCTTTCGGCGTGGTGCGAAGCGGCATGAGTTTCTGCATCAGTACTCGATGGCGTTCAACTCGGTTGAAGGTAATACGACGTTCTATGGTTTGCCGACACTCGACACTGTCCAACGCTGGTGCGATGAGACGTTGCCCGGTTTTCGATTTGCATTGAAGTTCCCTCGCACGATCAGTCATGAAAAACAGTTGGTCGACGCGGCAGTGGAAACGCGCGACTTCCTCTCGGTCCTCGAACGATTGGCGTTGGCAGATCGCCTCGGACCATCCTTTTTGCAGCTATCGCCCACATTCTCCGCCGCACAGCTTCCGGCCCTCGCCACATATTTGCGTGAGCTTCCCGAAGAATTCCCATTCGCTGTTGAAGTGAGGCACCACGACTTCTTTGATCACGGACCGACCGAGCAAGCCTTGGACGAACTGCTGCAGCGGCTGCAAATCGATCGCGCCCTGTTCGATAGTCGCCCACTCTTCTCCGCCCCGCCCAGCGATCATCATGAAGCCGAAGCGCAACAACGCAAACCAAACAGTCCCCTTTGTCACTCGGTCACGGGCCAAAGACCCATGTTACGACTCGTCGGCCGCAACAACGTTGCCGCCGCACAGCCTTGGATTGATGAATGGGCTCCCAAGGTTGCCAGTTGGATCAATCGCGGTCTCACCCCTTATGTGTTTCTGCACACACCGCACGACCAGCACGCTCCGGAGTTGGCCAAGTCATTCCATGAAACACTGACTCGGCATCTCCGCATGTTGCCAGCACTGCCCACATGGCCCGGCGCTCATGCCTCAGCGGTTCCTCTCCAGCGACAACGCGAATTGTTTTGATTGATGATTGCCATTCACGAAGGATCGAGAAGTGAGATTCGTAATCAGTCTAGCTTCTTTGGTTCAGTCTGGTTGAAGACCGATTCAGCAAGCTCGTGTGGGTCTACTTCTTGTATCTTGCCAGCTTTCATGATGATCACCGGAGTTTTCGTCCAAATTGCAGTTTCGATGACTTTGCGAGCCGCCTGGCGAAAGGCAGCATCTGCCAGTTCAGTCATCGATTTCTTGTCTGGACGTTCCAACGGAATCCTCCACTCTCGCTAAGAGTTGCTAAGGCTGTGAAATCACCAGGTAGCCCGTCAGGATCACTCCCACACAGACCAAGACTGCCGTCAGTGTCAGGCCAAGCAATGAGACTTTGGGCTTCCATATTTCTTGTCTGGCGAAGCGTCGCATGATTGTGATGTGCTGGAAGGCGGCACTTCCGATGACGATGACTCCCAGGACGATCAGGCCTGTCCCGACCCAGAAGGACATCCTGATGTTATTGTGCGGGATCGCATGTTCGGCGACCGCTATTTCACGCAGAAACAAGCCGAAACGCGCGACGACGAAGCCGAATCCCATCAAGGCCAGGCCGGTGCGGATCCACGCGAGCAACGTTCGCTCGGCTGCAAAGCCCACTCGTGGGTCAAACTCCGGTTCGCTACGTTCGGTCGTCACAGTACTGTTACCTTCTATCGGATCTGGATCGCGACAATTTGGTTCATTCAACTTTTAACATCGTGATCGAATGCGGCGGGAATGTGTAACTGGTCGCCTTCGTTTCCAACGAATGCTTCCATTCGCGCTGCTGAGGTGCGATCGCGATTGGTTGAGCGGATGTATTCCTCGCAGCGAGCGGGCCCGACAATTCCAGCCCCTTCGCGGTTTGTTGTTTGGGAACGAACCCCTTGAGTTCGATCTGCGAGGTCACATATCGATCAGTGGGGTTGATCGCTTGCAGTACCAGCGTCTTGCCGTCGTCGCTCACGGTGGCCAGCAGATCGAGTCGATCACCGGCATCGGTGGCGTCACATTGAACCAGCTTTGGCTGATAGTTCGACGAGACCATTTGCGTCACATATCCCGGAGGTTGCAACCAGACTTGAGACGGATTGAGAAACAGCAGACCCTGGTCCCAACCGTTGTCGTTCTGGCCATCGGGTTGCAGACAGTTGGCGGCAATGACGATGGGAATACGTCCGTCGCGCGCCATAGCGTTGATGGCTAGGGCGTTGGCGATAGCCCGACGTTGGGTGTGATTGCCGGAGTTCAATTCGAATACGGCCACTTTGAATCGAGCACCATCGGCAATCCGCTCCAGCGCGTCAATGAATGAGAACGTTCCCGCCAACGTCGAATCAGGGCGCGGGCCGTCGGTTCCGACATGTACGTCGAACCAGACTTCTCGATCCGCTTTCTTCGCCAACTGCAGGATCTTCTGATGAGCGGCCAGCGTCGTGATCTGCGAGGCGGAACCCTTGAAGTTGAACGGATCGCGAATGATCTCGCCAAACAGAAAGTCGCCGACGACGATCGTGATCTGCGGATCATGTTTCCAGATCACGTCTGCCAGCTTGGCAAACTTCGCGAAATAGACCTCGTCAACCCGCTCTTCGTTGCCGAGTTGGATGGACTTCAGTTTGTAGGGGGCGGGGTGGCTGCCTTCGGCACGCTTGCGACCCCAGATGGTCGTGGCAGGACCGTTCACATAGTCGATGAAATCGGCCATGTCTTCGGGGGATTCGTCCATATTGAACGTTGGTGTGCCGGGTACGCCCATCGCGTCGCACAAGTCCAGAAAGTCGATGATTCCCCAACCGTTGGTCGAATACGGATACCACGTATTGTTATGCGGAGGCCGACGATCGTGCGGGCCGACCATTTGCTTCCAACGATATTCGGGATGATTCACCATGCTGCCGCCGTAGCGTAGCACGCGGATTCCTTGATTGACCAATCCCTCGGCCACATCTCGACGGACCGGCAGCCCTTTGTAGCGACCCCATTCACCGGGTTGCAGGAAGGCATAACCCAACTCGACCGATCCAGGCTGTTTCAATGAGATCGCGAAGCGACCTCGTTCGACGGTGGCCTTCGGCGTCAGCTCAAAGCTAAGTCGCTCCCAATCGCCCGGCTTCACGGTGACCTTGGTTTCCGCATGCGTTTGCGAGCCATCTCGACTTTGCAGCATCACGGCCAGATCAAGCGGCTTCTCGGACCTTGCCCACAGCGTTCCTTCGTAAGGGCACCCTCCGACGAAATGCACGCCCCAGCGATTCAGGCCCTGATTCTCGACGCCAATGTCTCCTTGGCCGTCGACAAATGTGACTCGTTGCGACTGCCTGCCGACAAATGGCTCCTTCTGTTTCAGATCGAACGTTCCTTTGGCCGTACCAGTCTGGATCGCACGCCACATGCCACTTACTTCTGGCGTTGGCTCTTTTGGGGCCGTGAATTCCAGTTGCCGTGTTTCGTCTCCGGTCTTGATCCACAGCTTGCGGTACTTCGCTTCCTTTTGAAACTGACGCAGGCCGACTGTTCCGGACAACAACCCTTTGTCGTCATCTTCGTATTTCAGAACGCTCTTTCCATTGATCGAGATCTCGATCTTTCGGCCATTCAATTTGACGGCCAGCGGTACCCACTGGCCGATTGGGATCTCGCACGGGGTGTCGCGGATGTGTTCCCAATTGTGTCGGTGCCGACCGAGCAGCACATGTTGCGCTGCAGCGTTGAGCGAGACTTCATAGCCATCAAACGTGTCCATTCCCGCGGTCGCTTTCCCGACTCGCACGATCAAGCCGGCGTTGGTGGTCTGGGGGTCCGCGATAAAGACCTCGACATGAACCTCACCATTCGTGAAGGCCGGGGTCTCGCTGATCAGCTTGTCTCCGGGGATGCCTGATGCGATCAGTTCGTCGTTGTGAACAGTCCACTGTCCGCCGAGGACTCGAAAGCCCTTCGGCGGCGGCGTGATGGCCGGTTCCTGAAAGCTTTCACCGAACAGCATCTGGCTGTAGATCCCGCCGTAGACTTCGTGGTTCACGTCTTCCAGACAGGCTCCGGCCAAGTATGGCGAGACGTTATGAATAACACGATCGGCATGGATCGTGACATGCACGTCCTGAGCATTTGCACTTGCCAGTAAGACCGAAAATGTGATCCCCAACGATCCTGTTATGGATCGCCAGCATTTTGAATCAGACATCGAACGCTCCGCGAAACGAAAGAAACGACATGGGCATCGTGGGGGATTTCGGTCGCCATTGTAGTGGGCGATCGGAGGATTGCGACTTGTCGGTGCTGGCTTGTGACCTCGTTGTGACCATTTGCGCCCGCATCTTTTCGTATTCCCTTTCTCATCGATCTCGCAGACACGACGGGAATATGAGTCTGTATCTGCCAGCATGGTTGTTGAGTGATCGTGACGGTTGTTGGCAAGAGCGACTCAGCAGTCCGTTTTCGTACAGGAATGTCTGCCACTACTCAATGCCAGGCGGCACCTTCGTTCTTCTACAAAGGTCATCAGACTTGTATCGGGGCATTTCGCGGACTTCCACGGGCATGCGAGGTTAATCATGGAACGGCTTTTGCGATCAAGCATTGGCTTGGGGAACGTGATGGTGGCACTTTGCTGCCTCCGCAATTATTGAATGTAAGGGGAGTCGAATGAAAAGCTTGCTTGTATCCGCGTCGATGTTGGCCATGTTGGTCGCCGGTGTGATGACTCAACCGCTGCGTGCGGAAGACGAAGCCAAGGGTGCCGTGCCCGCTCGGACCGATGCGAATAATCCCGACAGCGCCGTTTATCGCGCTTCGGACATCATGAACATGCCCGTTAAAAATGATGATGGTGCCGAAGTGGGCCATATCAAAGACCTGGTGATCAACGGGGAATCCCGCGAAGTCCTGTACGCGGTCGTCGCGATGAACGATGCCAAGGAAAAGGACTCGCTGTACGTCATGCCATGGCAGGTCTTCCAGCCGTACTATGGTCAGGGGAATTCCCTGCAGTACACGGTGCTGTCGCTGCCTCAATCCGTGTGGATTCAAGCTCCGTTTTACTCGGCCAGCCAGTGGCGTTCGGTTGGGTATTCTCAATGGGCACCTCGCGTGAACAACTACTACGCCAGCCACATCAACAATCAGCGAGCGAACGGCAATGCGCGATCGACCAATGTCAAAGCCGCCAAGCCAGCGGTGAGTGACGACGACGTGAAAGACACGAAGAAGACTGATCGCACGGACAAGAAGAGCGATACTGACAAGAAGAATGATTCAGACAATAAGGACAAGAAAGATAAGCCAGCTCCGAAGGCGGATTCGGATAAGGATTCGCCGGCTCCAAAGCTGTCTCCTAATCCGAACCCGGTTCCTAAGACCGCACCAAATCCAGCACCACGGACAGAAGCTCCTGCTGCTCCGAAGGCACCAGCGGTTAAGGATCCCATTCCAAACACTCCAAAAGTTCCTGGCGCTCCATCGCCTCGCGAACCCAAAACGGCTGTTCCCAAGTAATCGGCAGCTCATCGCGATAGATCGGGAATGAAGGGTTGCGGACCTCAGCTCGCATCCAAGCGTCCCACTCAGAAAGGGTGATGCCTCCACGCTTCACCCTTTTTGATTTCTTTGTGCTTCCCTTAAAACAGTGATTGCTGGTTCTGAGGTGGTTCGACTTCGATCGGTTCGATGCATTCCAAGCCGAAGTGATAGTCACTGCCGCGCGTGGAATTCATCTTGGAGGAAACCGGCCACAGTTGCATTTCGTGAGCATCAAACGGCACCAGCAGATCTTTCAATCCGACCGGATCCATCTCGGGGTCGAGCCACACGTCCCACAGATTGCTGGGCAGGATCACAGGCAGGCGGTCATGCAGCGGTTCCATGATCTCGTTCGGACCGCAGGTGATGATGGTGCAGGTTTCGATCGTCTCCTGCTCAGGCGATATCCACGATTCCCAGAGTCCGGCGAACGTCATTGGTCGGCCATCCTGCAGCGTGAAATAGTAGGGCTGCTTCGGCTTGCCTTTCACGATGTGATGCTGATCCCACTCGTAGAACCCCGTGACGGCGACCAGGCAGCGCCGCTTCTTGAAGGCAGCCCGGAACGCGGGCTTTTCGGCGACGGTATCGGAACGAGCGTTTGAACACTGAGCCCCGATCTTCGGGTCTTTCGCCCAACTGGGAATCAGCCCCCACCTGGCGACGAATGCCGATCGTTGGCCGTCTTCGACACGAATACACGGCAGTGGCTGTGTCGGGGTGACGTTGTAGCTGGGCTTGAACTTCAACCAGATGTCGAAGCCCATCACATCGTAGTACTCTTTCCAGCTTAGTACTGGAGCCGTGGCTGCTCGTCCACACATCGTTCATCGATCCCTTCGTAATTTCCTGACGCGATCATCGTCAGCTCACCGACATCGGCCGCGGCGGACTTGATTATCGCCGACCCTCATACTGTACACTGTCGGCAGGAGAGCCAACTGATGCTGCGTATTGTCCCAGGTATCATTCGAGAAACCGTTCTGGAATACATGTCTGACCGCATCCCGCGATTGGGAGCGGCGATAGCCTTTTACATGACCTTTTCGCTGGCCCCCACGCTGATGGTCGTGGTGGCGATTGCAGGTTTTATCTTTGGGAGACAGGCGGCCGAAGGTCAGTTGTTCAACCAGATCAAATCGGTCGTCGGCAATGACGTCGCCTTGACCCTGCAGTCGCTGCTTTCGGCGGCGGAAAAGCAGGGGGCGGGCGTCCTGGCCAGCAGCATCGCGGTCATCACAGTCCTGATCGGTGCTCTGGGAGTTTTCAGCGAACTGCAGGACTCGTTGAACACGATCCTGGGGCATCCCAAGGACAGCGGCGGTATGTGGAAGCTGCTGAAGCAGCGTTTCCTGGTGTTCCTGCTGGTGATCGCTTTCGGCCTGTTGCTGCTGGCCTCGCTGGCGCTGAGTACGGCGATGAATGTCGTGCATGTCCTGCTCGACAAGCACGAGTACTCCGTTTACGTGCCTGCGATCTTGAAGACCTATTTCCCGCATCTGTTCTCCCTGGTCCTCGTCACGATCGTGTTCGCGATGATCTATCATAGCCTGCCCGATACCAAGGTTCCCTGGCGATCGGTCTGGGTCGGTTCGTTCGCCGGTTCGGTGCTGTTTGCGATCGGCAAGACTTTGCTGGGTCTGTACCTGGCTCATGTGGCAGCGACGTCGGTCTATGGAGCCGCCGCGTCGCTGGTGGTGTTGATGTTGTGGAACTACTACACGGCTCAGATCATCCTGGTCGGAGCCGAATTGATGAAGATCCACGCCCGGCGGCGAGCCGCACGAATCGGGTCGGTGTAATTCTAAATGACTGTGGGTCATTGTGTTTGGTCTCTAACGTTGTGTCATTGATCGAGGCCCGTGGCACCCACTCTGCGACTTTCCTTACGATTTGGCAGAATTTGTCAGTCCATGTCAGGGTTTTCGGGGGGGTGTCATTTTTTTCGCATGACATACCCCTTGGTCCAGCGTTGTCACTGACAAATGTAGATGTCGGTTGGGCGAGGCTCCTGCCGCGTCTTCTTAGGGGCATCACCCCGTGTGCCGAATTCAGCACACTGAGAGGCTGTGAATTTTTCACGCCACCGAGTTCATCTCGGTGGTCATCGCGCCTGTGCACTACACCAGATGCGATTTTCCAGGCGGTTTGTGGGTAGTGCAGAGGCGCGAGAACCACCGATGCAAGATCGGTGGCGATAAAATCACAGACTCGGAGTGTGCCGTCTACATTCATGAGGCATCGCGTGGTCTCCTGTTCCGAGCTTGGGATGATTTCTGGGGAACATCGAATTTGTAATATGGAAAGAAGGTCATCTCTTGCCAGTGGAGGAGGGGTTCCAGGTGATCAAGACGCTCTTCGCATTCCCATCCTTTGCCTCCTGCGAAGTAATGTCGCCAGCCTTGTTCGACGGTCCAGTCGCCGTGAATCGCCTGTAATTTTGCGAGTTCCTCCCGGGCCATTTCTCGCTCCTCTCGTGAGCATTCCCGGCTCGCGAGGATCTCGCGCAAATCGTCCATGATTTTTGCGAGTTGTACGTGAAACGGCCGGCAGTGATCATAGGCCGAGCCGTCCAATTCATCGGCAATGTGCTGTGTCCGGGCTTCGAGTTTCAAGAGTCTTGCTGGGTGTCGCATAGCTCCTCCACTCGAGTGAGTCTGGCTTCGAATTCGACCATGTTTCGCAGTCGCAGCATTTGATCCAGAAGCGTTCGTGCGGCTCCGAGTTGCACGTATTCCGAGTCTGCGGTCAGCAGCATCCGCAGTCGCTCAAAGGCGTTGCTCGACGCTTCGGCCAGACGACTGGTCAGGTAGTCCACTGATCGCTCGCGTAAGGTGACCATGGTCCGACGGAACTCTGGTTCTTCCAGGCGGCGATAGACAGTTCGTTCACTGACACCCGCTTCGGCAGCCGCCTCTTGAGTCGATTTCCCCGATGCCAAACTGGCGATCAGGATGCGGTCGGTGTCTCGACGATGGGCCGACATGATGGCAATCTCCTTTCAAAAGTGTTGTCACTTCCCACTGTTTTGGATGCATGCGGCTCCTGCGAGTCGCGCGTCCACAGGCGTTTGTTTCATCAAGTTGTTCGACGAACCCGCGACAACAGTCAGGCAGTCGCCCGAGGAGTCAGGGGGTTGAAGTCGCCCCGCTCAGGAAGGAGGTGGGCGGCGTGCTGTTTGTCTTGGTCAGATCACGATTGGACCTCTGATCTTCCGCTAAGAGAGCGGCCCAGAGGCGTGTCCGTTGGTTACGGTACACCACGAGTCATTCGTACCGCCGACGATTGTGCAAATTGCCGAGCGGCGATCAAGACGGTGTTTGGGAAACTTTGCCCATTTTGTGCGAAATCGTCACTGACAGTTTTTGACAGCCCAGGACAGTTTTTGACAATGGGGGACAAAACGGGGCTGTTTTTGGCCGTTTTCCTCAAAAAAGTGGAGGTTTTGTGACAGATCAATAAGTCGGGCAGAGCGACGAGGTGAAAGTCACGAGTGGCGAGGGGAGACGCAGAGAGGAGATGTTACCGCGGGACAGGCGGAAGGGACCGAAAAGAATAAGAGTGGACCACGAATAGGATCATTTCGCACGAATGAAGAAAGGAAGAATCGTGCGGAAGGCGAATGCCTGAAGATAGCGGCAGGCGGTGGAAGCTTTGTCACCAGGGGCCTGCGCGGTCGCAACTTATTGTCATGCTGAGAAGACACTGGCAGCTCAAAGCCGCCGCCAGTCATCGTCCAGAAAGTGCATTGTCCGAAAAGGCCTGAACGGCCGCAATAAACCAGCCCAGGGCAGAGTGAAGGGGCAAGGCCCCGCAGCGTCGCCCTGGGTTCGGAGTTATCAGAGTCACCAAGCCCTGAAAGGCAACGCCGTGAACGATTTTTCATATTTGAATAGACGCGGGTGTGCCACTGGTTGGCCGCTTCGGACAACCAGTGCGATTGCGATCGAA
>CBIHQO010000078.1:0-12937 GCA_966211735.1 uncultured Schlesneria sp. | reverse complement strand
ATATCGCCTCAGCCCGCTGCTGTGGAAAAAGGTCGCCCCCGGTCTGTCCGCCGGTCGCGTCCAATCAGTCGCCGTCCGAATCCTCGTCAATCGAGAACTGGAACGACTGGCCTTCAAATCGGGAAGTTATTGGGACTTGAAGTCCTCTCTGGGCACCAGCGCCGGGGCCGAATTTGAGGCATGGCTCGCCGCTGTCGGTGGAAAACGAGTCGCCAGCGGCAAAGACTTCGACGAACAGACCGGCAAGTTGAAGACCGATGCCGACGTCGTCCTGCTCGACGAAGCGACCGCGCGTGATTTGGAATCGCGACTGAAGACGCAACCGTGGAAGGTGACTTCCATCGAAACGCGGATGCAGACCCGCAAACCGTACGCACCGTTCACTACTAGTACGCTGCAACAGGAATCAAACCGCAAGCTGAACATGTCGGCTCGCGAAACGATGCAGACCGCTCAGCGGCTGTACGAAGACGGCTTGATCACTTACATGCGTACTGACAGCGTCAATCTGTCTCAGGAAGCGCTGAACGCCGCTCGCAACTGCGTGAAAGACCGTTATGGCACGGAATACCTGAGCCCGGAACCTCGCCAGTTCACCAATAAGACGAAGAACGCCCAGGAGGCACACGAAGCCATCCGTCCGGCGGGAACCGAAATGAAGACAGCCGAAGAGCATGGGCTGTCGGGTCGAGAAGCCGCCTTATACGCCATGATCTGGAAGCGAACCGTCGCCACTCAGATGGCCGAAGCTCAACTCCGCTTCGAGACCGCGATCATCAATGTCGATCACGCCGAGTTCCGAGCGACCGGTCGACACGTCGTCTTCGCGGGCTTCTTCCGAGCTTACGTCGAAGGGGTCGACGATCCAGATGCCGCACTCGACGACACCGAATCGGCATTGCCGCCTTTGACTGAAGGCGATTCTCTCAACTGCGCCAAACTGGACGCGGTCGGCCACGAAACCAAGCCACCCGCACGGTATACGGAAGCGACGCTCGTTCGAGCGCTCGAAGCTGACGGGATTGGACGCCCCAGTACGTATGCGTCGATTATCGGCACGATCCAGGATCGGAAATACGTTGTGAAGACCGGCAACCAACTGGTGCCAACCTTCACTGCGTTTGCCGTCACCAAGCTCCTTGAAGATTACTTTCCGAATCTTGTCGACCTCAGCTTCACCGCCAAGATGGAGCAGGATCTGGATGATATCGCCAACGGTGAAGGGCACCGGCAGCAGTATCTGAGTCAGTTCTACCTCGGTGACGCGGGCCTCGACGAACAGGTCAAGACGAAAGAAGAATCGATCGACGCCCGTTCGGCTTGCACGCTGCAATTTGCCGGCCTGACGCCGCGAATCCGCGTCGGCAAGTTCGGCCCATATCTGGAAACGGAACGCGATGGCCAACCCGTCACCGCCTCGATTCCCGCCGATATGGCACCGGCTGACATCACGAATGAAATCGCTGAAAAACTGATCGAGCTGAAGCAGCGCGGGCCTCAGTCTTTAGGGACTCATCCAGAGACCGGACTGCCGATCTTCCTGATGGTCGGCCCCTTCGGCCCGTACCTCCAATTAGGCGAAGTCGTCGAAGACGGCCCGAAACCAAAACGAGTCTCGATCCCCAAGGGGCGCGATCCTCAGACGCTGACGTTCGAAGAAGCGATGGCCTACATCGGACTGCCACGCCAACTGGGCGTTCATCCCGAGACGGGCCATGTGGTCAACGCGGGCATCGGCATGTACGGCCCGTACGTCAAGCACGAAAAGATCTTCGCGTCACTCGGCAAGACCGATGACGTGCTGACGGTGGAACTGCCACGGGCCCTCGAACTGATCGCCGCCAAAAAGACCAAGGCCCCGGTTCTACCACTAAAAGAACTCGGCAAGCACCCCGACGACGATGAGCCGGTCGCGATCTATGAAGGACGCTATGGCAGCTACATCAAGCACGGCAAAGTGAACGCCACGATTCCCAAAGAACGCGACCCGCTTCAAGTCACGCTTGAAGAGGCGTTGCCACTCCTCGCCGAACGAGCCGCTCGCGGCCCAGCCACAAAACGCGGTCGCGGACGAGGAACCAAAGCCGCAGCAGCCCCAGCCGCCGCCGCCAAGAAAGCGGTCAAAAAGAAGGCAGCGAAGAAAGCGTCCAAGAAAAAGGTGGCCGAAGAATAGGCGACGAGGCCTGCGCCACGCCGTTAACGATTTCCCCCCCCTTGGATAGACGTGGGTGTGCCACTGCTTGGCCGCTTTGGGACAAGCAGTGCGATTGCGGCCGACCAGCCCTCGAAAGTCGATGTGCCGTGCAACTGCTTGGCCGCTTTGGGACGAGCAGTGCCTTGGGGTTAAATTCTCCGAAACACGACGCCATGAACGGTTCCTCTGGTATTCCGCCCCAAAGGGGCACCCTACCGTAGCCCAGGGCAACGCCGGCAACGCCCTGGGTTCGCGTCCCCCACGTTTACAAAGCCCTGAAAGGGCGATCTAACTCCTCCAACGGGTACGGCAATCGATCTGCGTGGGAGTGACGCGCCGGTCGTTGAGATAGCTTCTTATCCTAATTAGATCGCCCTTTCAGGGCTTTTCGGATTGTCGTGCGCGCAAACCCAGGGCGTTGCTCTGGGCTGCGATAGGCCATGCCGTTGGCGTTCAGGAAATCCCCACTAGAACCGAACAGCAGGATTCGGAGACACGAAGAGCCTCTCGTTTCCGTTCATCTGCCGAATGAGTTACGGTACGCACACTGGCTGCTCAAATTCGTGTGAACCATGCAGGTGAAGCCTATGCGGATGGACCGGCGGATCTACTGGTTATCAATCTTGATCCTGGGATTCGCCGTCACAGGTTCTGACTCATGCGCTGAAGAACCCGTCCAGAAACGGCCGCCTCACGAATGTCGGTTTGTCGACAATCCGCCCACAGTTGATGGCATCGCTGACGATCCCGCCTGGAAGTCAGCCCAAGTAATCGACCGCTTCACTCTCCCATGGCTCAAAGACGAGGAGCGTCCTGCGCGCGCGGCGACGAAGGCCCGGCTGGCGTGGGATCGCGAGTTTTTCTACTTCGTGGCCGAAATGGAAGACCGGGACCTGTTTGCAGATCTCACCGAACACGATGGCAAGATCTGGAACAACGACGTTTTTGAACTGTTCTTGAAACCGGCCATCGACAAGACGGGCTACTACGAGTTTCAGGTGAATGCCGCCGCAACTGTCCTGGATATGTTTCTACCGAAACGCTCTTTCGACAATTTCGAGCAGCAGGTGAAAGAAGGCGACTTTCACGTCGATGCCAAAGTTACGCGAAACGGAACGCTGAATCTGCGGACCGACAAAGACCAACGTTGGACGGTCGAAGGTCGCATCCCCTGGACAGATTTCCTACGGACTGGTGGTCGCCCCGCTCCCGGGGAAATCTGGAAATTCGCCCTCTGCCGCTACGACTACTCCGTCGAGTTTGATGAACCCGAACTCTCGTCATCAGCTCCGCTGCAGATCCGCAGCTTTCATCAGTTTGAGGATTACTCCGATCTCAAGTTCATCGGCCCGGCGACTCGAGCCGCTGAGCAAAACAATGCATTCGACCCGCATGTCAAGTTGCCTAAGCTGATCACATCGCGAGTCGTTGGTTCACCGGAACCACCAGACCCCTATCGGACGGAACGGCGATATCCGAAGTTGAAGGTCGACTTCCCAATTATCATCGCTCATCAACCTGGCAGCGATCGATTGTGGACGATCACACAAGATCGTTCATTCTCGCTGACATCGATCCGACGGTTTGTGGACGCGGCAGACGTTGCGGAAACAGAAATCCTGCTGCCGCCTGACAACCGCGTTGCCTATGACATCTGCTTTCATCCGGACTTCGCGAACAACGGCTACGTCTACATCGGGCATAACCGGCCGAAGGTGGAAGGTGGCGAAAAGTATTCGACCATCTCCCGCTTTCATCTGAACCCGAAACCTCCTTACGAATTTGATCCGAAGAGCGAAACGACAATCATCGAATGGCCATCAGACGGTCACAACGGAGCCGCCATCACCTTCGGCCTCGATGGGATGCTGTATGTCACGTCAGGCGATGGCACATCCGACAGCGATACCAATTTGCGCGGACAGGAGATGTCCAAACTCACCGCCAAAGTCTTGCGGATTGATGTCGATCATCCAACCGCTGGCAAGACATATGCGATCCCAATAGACAATCCCTTTGTCGGTCAGGCGGATGTCGCACCTGAGACATGGGCCTATGGACTACGCAATCCCTGGCGAATGACGACCGATCGCAAAACCGGGCACATCTGGGTCGGCAACAACGGACAAGACCTGTGGGAGCAGGTCTATTTCATCCGCAAGGGGGATAACTACGGCTGGAGCGTCTACGAAGGAAGCCACCCGTTTTACCTGCAGCGGCAACTGGGCCCGACACCCCATGTAGAACCGACGCTCGAACATCATCACAATGAATCCAGATCATTGACGGGTGGCGTGGTCTATCACGGCACGAAGCTGCCAGATCTCGCGGGTGCTTATATCTACGGCGATCATTCGACCGGCAAGATCTGGGGGGCTCGCCATGACGGACAGAAAGTCACCTGGCATCGGGAGTTGGTCGATACGCCGTTTCATATCACGGGATTCGGAACAGATTCACACGGTGAACTGCTGATCTGCGATCACGCGGGAAATGGAGAGGGCGGATACTACGCTCTGGCTCGTGCGTCGGCCGCAGCCGCAACAACTGGTTTTCCAAGAAAACTCAGCGAAAGTGGCCTGTTTCAATCGGTGAAAGGCCACGTCACCGAACCAGCATTGATCCCGTACTCGGTCAATTCTCCGTTGTGGTCCGACGGGACCCTGAAGTCCAGATTCATCGCCATCCCGGGCGACAATCCCAAGATCGAATTCAATCCGACGAAGGCCTGGGGATTTCCCAACGAGACCGTCCTGGTGAAATCATTCGCCATCGAAATGACAGACGGCGATCCAACGTCAAAGCGCTGGATTGAGACTCGATTATTCACAAAGCAGCAGAACGAATGGGTCGGCTATTCCTACGCCTGGAATGACGAACAGACAGAGGCATCGCTGGTCGCGAAAGAGGGGCAGGATCGCGGCTTCACGATCAAGACGCCGGCAGGATCTCGCACAATGCCTTGGCGATATCCGAGCCGCACCGAATGCATGGTCTGCCACAGCCGCGCCGCCGCATTCGTGCTCGGTTTAAGCACTCCGCAGATGAATCGCGATCATGAATATGGTGGCTCCGTTGAAAATCAGCTCAGCGTCCTGGAACGCCTGGGATTGTTCCAGGATCAGGAGTGGATGAATGACGCTCGCAATCGGTTGCGCGACGACCTGAAGAAGTCTGGATTGGATGACCAAGCTGTGAGCGCAAAGATCGCCGGCATGAGCAACTCACAGGAGCAACGTGAGCCCGCCCGAGCGAACCTGCTGGCCTTGCCAAACGACAAGTATGAACGACTGGCCGATCCGTATGATCGAACGGCAACACTGGAAGGTCGAGCCAGATCGTACCTGCACAGCAATTGTGCAATCTGCCATATCGAAGCAGGTGGCGGCAATTCACAAATGCAACTCGAGTTCACGACCGCACTCGACAAAATGAAAATCATCGATATCGTTCCGCATCATGACAAATTCGGAATCCCCGACGGGCGAATCGTGGCGCCGGGTCATCCCGAGCGATCTGTGCTATTGAAGCGAATCGCGACCCGTGGCCGCGGCCAGATGCCGCAACTCGCCACGAGCAAGGTTGATCAAGCGGCTGTCGAGATGTTCACCGAGTGGATCAAACAACTGCAGGAGGCAAAGTAACATGGCTGAGGGAGAACTGTCGTGGAAGAAAAGCGGCAAGAAGCCGACTTCTGCTGAAATCGCCGCGGTTGCTGAGAGACTGGGGTTCGTCTTTCCCAAGGACTATGCTCGCTTTCTAGAGCAAGTCAACGGAGGTATCCCCAGTCACCGGTCTTTTGAGGCCCCTACGGGCCCTCAAACTATCAGTTACTTCTACCAACTGAGTGATATTCGACGTGAAGCGCTGCATTTTCGCAATGAACTGCAACTTCCCTCCGAGTTCCTGCCCATCGCCCAGGCCGAGACAAATATCATTGTCCTGAATCAAGGCAAAGCTCAGTTGTGGTCCATGCTCGAAAGTGGTTTCGATCGCAAGCAGATTAGTGACATCGCCAAGTCATTCGATGACTTTCTTGGCAAACTGAAAAAGATTTGAATGCCCCACCGCAAAAACGTCACGGGAGTCTGAAGGGTGCCACGGTTTTGGACTCTTCGACCAGGCCGTGTCTTCTCGTAGGACGGTTTCCCAACCCGTCGCCCTGACTTTGGCTTTTCGTTTGAGTTTTGCCTGTGTGGTTCAACGCACGCGGCGAAAATTTACGGGTTTGGAAACAGTCCTACGAAACACTATGACCATCAGAAGCGGCAGGTTTCCCGGTCTCCACGACACGACTACCCCAGCGACACCGGTCGAAAACGTCATCACCATCATCGTCCAAGCCAATGCCACGAGTCACCCCCATGTTTCGAGCGTCATGCCTATTCCTGTGTGTTGCGATTAGTCACGTACTGCATGCAGCCGAACTGCCACGGCTTGCTCCCGCAGACCTGGGGCTGAACGCAGGCAATCTCGCCGAGATGGATGGCTTGATTGCCACGGCCGTCGCGGAAAAGAAAATGCCGGGTTGCGTCGTGCTGATCGGACGATCAAAAGGGATTGCCTGGCTGAAGGCCTACGGCGACAAGCGAGTCGAACCTGAACACGAGGCGATGACGGACGACACCGTGTTCGATCTCGCCTCGCTGACGAAACCTCTGGCAACGGCAACATCGGTCATGAAGCTGGCGGAACAAGGAAAGCTATCAATCGACGACCCCGTCTCCAAGCACTTGCCCGACTTTGCAGTCGAAGGCAAAGAGGCGATCACGATTCGCGACCTGCTGGTGCATCGCAGCGGCCTGATTCCCGATAACGCGATTGGGGACTACCTGGAAGGCCCGCTCAAGGCAAAAGAGCGTTTGCTGGCTCTCAAGCCGACCGCGCCGGTCGGCACCAAGTTCATGTACTCCGATGTCAACTTCATGGTCCTGGGGGAAGTTGTCGCAGAAGTCTCAGGGGCACCTCTGAACGAGTTCGTTCGCGATCAACTCTTCATGCCACTCGACATGACCGAGACCACGTATCTCCCCTCAGACGGCCTCGCCCTGCGCGCCGCTCCGACAGAGCAGCGCGACGGCAAATGGATGCAGGGCCAGGTCCATGACCCACGGTCGTATCGACTCGGGGGCGTCGCCGGGCATGCTGGTTTATTCGGTACCGCTCGTGATCTGGCGAAGTACGCGACTGACGCCCTCGCCGGATTGGAAAGCGACCACAGTCGCATCCTGAAACAAGACACATGGCGTGCGATGACGACGCCGACCTCGATCGTGGGCACCGATCAGAAGGGACAGCGAACGGAAGACATCCGCGGCCTCGGCTGGGACATGCGGTCTCGCTACTCATCCAACCGCGGGACGAAGTTCTCTACGCGTGCCTTCGGGCATGGGGGATTCACCGGGACGGCCATCTGGATCGATCCGGGCACCGACCTCTACGTGATCTTCCTCAGCAACCGGGTTCACCCGAACGGCAAAGGGCAGGTCAACCCGCTGGCGGGGAAGATTGCCGAAATCGCCGTTGGGGCCGTCCAGTGATTCGACTCGACGTTCTTCTCGTAGGACGGGTTTCCAGCGTTGGAAACCCGTCATTTCTGCAGCATCGCCGCGTTATGCCGAAGGCTTGTCACCCCACCGCTGAATCAACTCGTTCTTCACGCCGAGTTGATCGCAGATCCGGGCCACCACAAAGTCCAGCAAGTCATGGATCGAACGGGGCGAGTGATAAAACCCCGGCATGGCCGGCAGCACCGTGGCTCCCGCTTCGGCCAGGCGCTTCATGTTATCCAGCGCGATGACACTCAAAGGCGTCTCACGCGGCATTACGATTAGTTTGCGGCGTTCTTTCAGATGAACGTCCGCAGCGCGATGGATCAAGTTCTGCGATTGTCCCGTCGAGATACACGCCAGCGTTCCCATCGAACAGGGACAGATCACCATTCCATCCGTCAAGAACGAACCGCTGGCAATGCCCGAGTTGTAGTCTCGGTAGTGGTGGTAGACGATCTTGCCCGAGAAGATTTCGCTGTCGCTGAAAATCGAGCTCGCGGCAGAGCCGGTCCCGACCGTTTCGGGCTTTAACAATTTCAGCTTGCTGTCGAGCAGTGCCTGATCGTCGGTTGGCAACAGTTGCTGCGTATCGAACTTGTCCAGGTCAACGTGCAGATTCAGTTCGTGCCGCAGTACTTGCGTCGCGGCCGGACTGATCGTCAGATGCACTGTTCGACCGGCAGCGACCAGAACCTCCCGCAATCGCAATGAATAAGCGACGCCACTGGCGCCAGTCATGGCTACGACAAGATCACGCATAGTGGAAAGAATAGGGCTTAGGGGATTGGGGGCAGACGAAGTCGCGGAGTTACGGCTTCTGACCGACGTACAATGTGGCAATGCCGAATGTCATCGGAGTCCACGTGACATTCGACAAACCGCACGCTTCCATCTTATCAGCCAGGGCCTTCCCATAGGGAAACTGCGAGACCGATTCCGGAAGATAGTTGTACGCTTCCTGACGATTGCGAGCGAACATCTGGCCAATTCGCGGCAGGACGTTTTTGAAGTACGACCGATATCCCCAGTTTAATACGGGATTGGTCGGCATCGAGAATTCGAGCACGGCGACTCGCCCGCCGTGCTGGCAGACACGCACCATTTCTTTCAGGCCCATCTCGGTGTTCGTGACATTCCGCAGGCCGAAGGCCACGGAAACAATTTGGAACAGGTTGTCGTCAAACGGCAAATGCTGAGTGTCCGCCTCGCGAAATGTCAGTCGAGCCGCGCCCGCCGCCAGTTCCTGCGAATGCCGTCTATCGCGTTTCGCCTCGGCAATCCGCAGCATCTCGGGCGTAAAGTCAGTCGCCTCGACGGGAATCTGGCCCTTGCCCTTGTTCCAGTAAGCCAAAGCCAAGTCGCCAGTTCCCGTGCAAACATCCAGAATCGGTGCTGTCCCGACGGGGGCCACCGCGCGAACCGTGCGCCATCGCCAGTAGACATCCACGCCTCCCGAGAGAACGTGATTCATTAAATCGTAGCGGCCCGAGATCTCGCCAAACATCTGGCGAACGCGCGCTTCGGACTTGTCGACGGCGGGTGATGAGGTGGTCATGCAGTGTGTCGGATTTCGATACGTGATGGGCAATGATTTTTGATTGGAGCAATGACTATAACATTCAGCAGACGCCAGAACACTCAGTATTCTGGCAGTCCGAATTCACCCCAGCGTTCTTTCACTTTTGAGGCGATTTCAACGGGAATTGTCAGTTGATTGGGCACGGGCCGATTTCCAGCTTCTTCAGGTGTCTTCCGTGTCGCATCGATACCCATTTTGCGGCCGATGCCCGCAATCGCAGTCGTATGATCATCCAGATGGGTCGGCCCGTCACTCATCACCACATCGCGACCTGGATCGACGTTGGCACCGACGGCGAACCAGACGTGATCTTCCTGCTGAACAGTTACGTCCGCATCGACGATGACGATGAGCTTGTTCAATCCCAGCAACCGCGAACCCCACAGCGCATTTAACACCTGTCTCGCTTCGTGGGGGTGATCTTTGCGAATGCTGACGAACAGCAGGTTGCGAGAAACCCCGGAAAATGGCTGATGGATCTCGACAATCTGCGGAATCGCCGACCTGGCCACCGCCAGGCTCAGGCGTTCGACCGCCAATCCGATCCAGGATTCTTCGCTCGGCGGAGATCCCGGAATAATCGCCGGCAGGACCGGGTTCGCTCGATGAGTGATCGCGGTCACCTGAATAACCGGCAGTTGTTCGGCAGGCCGATAGTGCCCCATCCCCCCTGCGATTGCTGGTGCGTCGACAGGATCAGCCGCGTAATCGATGTAGCCTTCCAGCACGATCTCCGACGCGGCGGGGACTTCCAGTTCAATCGATCGAGCCTTCACCAGATCAAGCCCGGCCCCCCGCAGGAAGCCCCCAAACAACAGCGCATCGGCTGGCGAGGCGATGTGAGCGGCACTGATCAGCGCATTCACCGGATCACCGCCAAGCGCCACCGCCACCGGAAACTGCCGCTGGTCGCGAACCGCAACCTGCCACTGCTGATAAGCCAAGTGATGTCGGTTCCAGTGCGGGACCAGCTGCTGTTGATTGATGACCTGAACGGGGAACCGTGCCAGGCTGCGAATGCCCGTCGACGGGTCTTGAGTTAAGATCTGTCCGGCCGTGATCACCGGATTCGCTTCGTCAGGCCAGCAGCGTGGAATCGGCAAATCCCACAAATTGACATCGCGTCCCAACTTCACGACCTGCTGACAAACGGCCGTCCGAATGACTCGCGGAGCAAACTTGGCCAGCCCGGACAGCGACGGAGCCAGCTTCAGGGCCTCCAGCCAACCGCCCGATTCGGGTTGCAGCAGGCGATTCATCCGATCCGAAAGCTGGTCGAGCGAATCGACGCCCAGCGCCAGACAAAGTCGGCGTCGGCTTCCCAGCAGGTTGGTCACAATGGGAATCGCACTATTTTTCGGCTTTTCAAACAGCACGGCAGGGCCGCCATCGGCCGATTTGCACACTCGGTCCGTAATCGCGGCGACTTCCAAACCGGAATCGACCGGCGCGCTGACGCGCACCAGTTCACCGGCATCTTGCAATTTGGAAAGAAAGTCGCTGAGAAACTCGTGCGGCATGAGGATCTTGCTACCGGTAAATGGCCCTGTCAGTCCGATGCCGAGCGCGTCCTTTCGGCACGGGTTCGCCGCTCGGCAGGCGGATTATAACAACGCCGGCGCACTTGGCACTTCTGTTCCGGGCAGGTACCGTCCTGATCGCGTTCAGAACACTTGATCTCGTTTTTTCCTGTCCAAATTGGACGAAAGCCGATGTTGCAGCGTTATCTCATGGTTTGGCTGGTGCTCAGTTCGGGCATCTCCCTGTTTTGGCCGAGGCTATTTCCCGGAGCGTTTGATCCTTTCTTGCCATCTGGCGACGGTCTGACCGTTGGCATTTTCCTGGTGATGTTCGCGGTCGGCGCCCTGATGCAACTGGACGAGGTGCTCGAAGTCGGACGCCGTTGGCCCGCCGTCATCTTCGGAACGTCGGTCCAGTACGGTTCGATGCCCTTGCTGGCGTATCTCATCGGCCACGCATTCGCCTTCGACAAGACGACCATGCTGGGAGTGATCATGGTCGGATGTGTCCCCGGTGCCATGGCGTCCAATGTCTTGACCATGACCAGCCGCGGCAACGTCAGCTATTCCGTGGCCCTCACCACCTTGGCGACAATGTTGTCGCCGATCGCCGTCCCGTTGGCTCTCTGGCTGACACTGGACGTTTCGGGAGATATGGCGGGCCAGTTCAAATTCTGGAAAGTCTCACAAGAGCTGCTGATGCAAGTCGTCTTGCCCGTGCTGCTGGGATTCGGCTTGCGACGCCTGTCGACCACCTTCGAACGGCTGGCCGAGCGATGGGCGGCCGTCGTGGCTAACCTCGCAATTCTCTGGATCATTGCGTCAGTCGTCGGGCTGAACCGGCAGCGATTAGGAATCGTGTTTGGATTTCGCGACGGCGGACTGATGTTCAGCGAATCCAAACTGCTGCTGGCGTTGCTGCTGATCAATGTGCTGGGCTATCTATCGGGTTACCTCGCCGGCAGACTGGTCGGGATGAATGACTCAATGCGACGTGCGTTGACGCTCGAAATCGGCATGCAGAACTGCGGGTTGGGCACCACCTTAATCGTGCGGCTGTTCCCCGGAGATGAATACGTCGCAGCCACGATTCCAACAGCGGCCTACACATTTGGTTGCGTCTTCACCGCCACGATCCTGGCACTGTTCTGGTCGCGCATCCCGGTCAAAGACGGCTCGGCCACAGCGACAGCTCCACAGGCCGCGCCGGCGGGCTGATCACGTAGGTTATGCATAACCTACAGAAAAGCGCGGCCCTCAAGCTCAATAGTCGCTCGACAGCCGGATCATCCCGGTATCCCCAGGATTGTAGTTCCCAATCCCCGACGCATATTCCACAGCCCGCCCGAAGACCCAGCCCGCCTCGAAACGGCAGCTATGACGCTTCTCGCCGCGACGCTCCCATCCCACGAGCAACCGATAGTCCCGCAACGTGACGATGTCGTGCACAGCACCAACTCGCTGGATCGAGAACGAGTTGCCTCCCAGTTCACCAGCGATATAGCCCCAATGACGACCTTCTTCGGCACGGCTTAACCGCCACGCCGCTTTGGGTCGAGGGAACACCAGATCGAATTCCTTGCTCCCATCAGTGGGCTTGTAGATGAACCCCGCGACAGGCAGCAGCTTGATATCTTCGCGGTCCAGATCGGTGATCCCCGCAACCAGTTTGAATTCGTCGTTCATCTTGAACGTGTTGACCGCTTGCCAGGGCAAACGAAACAACTGATAGCCTTTGTTCGCGAAATCGGTGTTCCAACTGGGACTCACCACGACATCAAACGACCAGTCATCACTCGCCTTGATGCCCGCACCGACATCGACAAACAGGCTGAACAGGTACGGAGGAAGATCGGTCGTATCTGGCCCATTGAGCCAGCGGAACGCATGTCCGCCGCTGATCCGAAACGATGCTCGATCGGCCGCCGCATAGTCCACGACCGCCAGATCGCGACCGACCCATTCGAGTATCCCCAACTGATTGCCCGTCCCGGCAACCCAACCAAAGGAATGCTGCTGCGTCGCGGGAGACTCCTCTTTTTTTTCGCCAGTCCCCTTTTCCGCTTCCACCGCCGCACCATCGATCGCAACG
>CBIHQO010000077.1:0-13014 GCA_966211735.1 uncultured Schlesneria sp. | reverse complement strand
CGATTTGCAACGGCTCGGCGACAAGTCTATGCTCGCACCAGCGCCAGACTGACCCTTCCCGACAGGTAGCCGTATGAAGTCTCTCGTTGAAACTGCGGAATCGCCTGGGCGATTGGTGTCGCTGGATGCCTATCGCGGGTTCGTGATGATCTGCCTGGCTGCGAATGGCTTTGGCCTGCTCGAGACGTCGAAGAACTTTCCGGACAGCTCAATCTGGAAAGCAATCGGTCATCAGTTCGATCACGTTCCGTGGGTCGGTGGCGTGTTCTGGGATCTGATCCAGCCATCCTTTATGTTCATGGTGGGCGTGTCTCTGCCGTATTCCTATTCGCGTCGCCTCGAGAAAGGAGATTCGTGGGGACAGTGCCTGATCCATGCGATCATCAGATCAGTGGTATTGATCCTGCTGGGAATCTTTCTTTCTTCCGTCTGGTCGAAGGAGACAAACTTCACGTTCATGAATGTGCTCACGCAGATTGGCTTAGGCTACACATTCCTGTTCCTGTTGTGGAACCGCGGTCTAGTCCTGCAAATTCTGTCAGCGATCGTGATCCTGGTCGGCTATTGGGCCTGGTTCGCAGCGACTCCAGTTGCTCCTGCTGATTTTGATTATGTGAAGGTTGGATTGCCGGAGAATTGGGATCACCTGACTGGGTTTGCCGCTCATTGGCAAAAGTGCGCCAACCCCGCCGCGACGTTTGACCAATGGTTTCTGAATCTGTTTCCTCGTTCGGAACCGTTCGTCTTCAACAAAGGGGGCTATCAGACGCTGAACTTCGTGCCATCGCTGGTCACAATGTTGTTCGGCTTGATGACAGGCGAGTTCATCCGGAAATCAACAAGTCGACAGAAGACACTGCTGGTCCTGACGATCTGTGGGTTTGGATTGCTGGCCGTCGGCTGCGTGCTGCACGCGTTCGGAGTTTGTCCGCTGGTGAAACGGATCTGGACGCCGAGTTGGACTCTGTACAGCACCGGGCTGACATTGCTGATGCTGGCCACGTTCTACTGGGCGATCGATGTGCTTGGTTGGCGAGCGATCGCATTCCCATTGACCGTTGCGGGGATGAACTCCATCGCGTTGTACATCATGTCGCAGTTGATGCGGAACTCGACGGCGGATGCGCTGGAGCGGCATTTCGGTTCGGGCGTCTTCAAGGTCTTCGGTGATCCCTACGTGCCGCTGTTGAAGGCCAATCTGGTCCTGTTGGTATTCTGGCTATTCGTCTGGTGGCTGTACCGACAGCGGATCTTTTTCCGGATTTGAGCCAGAAGATTCACAGCAGGATTGTTGTAGCTAGCCACATCAAGCTGTCCTACGGCGCGCTGGATTCCCGCCTTCGCGGGAATGACGGAAGGAGAATTCAGCGAACGCGAATGAACTTTTTGTAGTGGTCTGGCGTGTACCAGATGTCGCCGTCGCGGCCGACGATCACGCGCTGCGGGCCGGGGCCGCCACTGTTGGGCGTGGGATGCACGTATTCCTTGTAGTATCCGTTGGCTTTCGGGGGGAGACGTCGCTCGCGATTTTGGAATGTCGTGCCGTCGTTGCGATGTGACGCCTGGCCGCCCCGTTCGATCCTGGCCAGCGTCGGTCCGAGATCGACCGTCCCTTCAAAGACCACGCGACCGTTCAGATCGCGAATGGTCTGATTCTCAATCAGGGTCTTCGCATGAGATTCGCGACTGGAAGGTTCTTCCGGATCCTCGGCGACCTCGGCATCAATCGGTCGGTGTCCCGGACGGATCGCGGGAAGATTCTCCCGGGTGACGGGGCGAGTTGACGGTTGCCCCTCGGGCGTGCCTGGCTTGATGACGGGATAGTCATCGCCCGACGATGGCTTTTCAGGTGCCGGGTGCAAGATCGCTGGGCCACCGGGCACCACAGGGACCGGATCACGAGTTTGCCAATATGAGACGACAACCACGGCGGCAAAGATGGCGATAATCAGCCACGGGGGAAATTTCCCCGATTGAGGCGGAGATTGGGAATCGCGTGAGTAATTCGACATCAAGCTTCCTCAGTTTGCCAACATCGTCAGCCAGGCTCGCAGGTACGGTTCAAGCAGCGGTTCCCAAGCATCATCAAGTGCGACGCGAATGGCGTCGAGAGAGTCATCATCGCGATGTGCGGGAATCAGCCGAAGGGCATGTGCCAGTGCCTCTCGGTCGCGTTCAGACAATGGAAGCTGACTAACGATCGATTCGATTTCGTGATCGTCCAGTCCCTGCAATGTGCGCGTCGTCGCAGCGAGTACTTTCCCGATTGCAGAATCGGGATCAAGCAGTGGTTGGCAATCCAAATAGAACCGTTCACGCTGTAGTCGCCTTAGACCGCGCTGAGCGAACTCTATTCTCAGACGTGGGTGAAGCATCCCGAACAAGTACGCCGACGCCAGATTCATGAGTGGACCGGCTTCTTCATCTCGGAGCAGGCCCTGAATCGCTTCGTTCGCGAAGTGGGAATATTTCGATCGAGCGAACACAAATTCACGGCTAATCGTGACTGGCCACGAAGGGCTTCGCACAACTAGTCGAGAGACCGGCAGCAGGAACACGGTCCACTCGATTTGTGTTTTCTTTGTCGAAGAAGCGGTCGATGGAGGCAGTTCGAATTTGTCTTCGGGTCGACAGAAATAATCGAGGATCACCGCATCAAATGCATGGAAAGCACCGCGCTTGAGCACGGAGTGAGCTACGGCCATTCGAATTTGGCCCGGGGATTCAAGTTCGGGCTTCCAATCGGGCACGCAGTTCGCGAGAAAAGTCAGCAGATTCGAAATTGGGTAGTCGCCGGGAACGATAATGCGATGCTGCGCCGTTGCTTGTTCGTATTCAGCCAGTTGCTTTTCGTAGCATCCCGGTCCGAACTTGATTTTGAACGATCCTTTCGCGTCAGTCGACTCCCATTTCACCAGTCGTCCGGTGACTCGTTCGATGGCTAACTGAGACTCGGGTTGATCGATCGACAGGTAATCTTCCGTGAGCTTCAATGAATCTTTCTGGTCGTGGGCCTCTCGGAGCGCGGCGACAGGAGCGGCCGTCATTGTCACGAGGAACGGAGGGCTTGCCAGATCCGGATTGCTGTTCACTTTAAGGCCATAGTGAAGATTCGAAATCCGTCCTTTGGCGTCAGGTGGATTGGCGGTCCAATCGAGATTGCCAATAACGCTTTGAGTCAGTCCCCTTGCTTCAAACCGTAGTGACTGCCGAGGAGCATCAAGAGTGATCGTATTTGGTGTCAGGTGGATCCACGATTCAAACAAATCTTGATTGTTTTTCGCGACGATACGCAGATATACGAGGATGGCTTCGTTTCGCGGAGAAATCGCCAGGCGCACTTCACTTCGCGCAATCGTCAGCGGCGGCGCATCGTCTTTAATTTCAGTGAGGCGAATGATCGCCGCTTCGAAATCATCTTCAGACTGGCGAAACCGATTCAACCAGTGTGCAAGTTGAACCATCGTCGCTTCTTCATCGGAGAAAGGTTCGTTGAGTGCGGGAGCCCGCTCATACTCAACCAAAGTGATCTTCAGGAGCGAGGGGGCATTTCCAAACGGTGGGGAGATCACCTCGACCTCGTGTTTCAGGAATCTCGCCGCACTGGCCAATTTGTTGGTGATGCTGGCCTTCGTATCGACGTCGAGCAGCATACCGGGGGTCAGGTCGAGAAAACGGATCACGTCTTCTGGAGTGTTCTTACTGGCCCCCACGACTTCAATCTCACCCAGGACCGCCTGAGGTCCTTCATCGGTGATTTCAATCAGCAAGGATGCCGTCTGATTCTGCAGGGGGCGGGCGCGGACGATAAAGCTGACATCATAGTATCCCAGGCTACGAAAGATCTTCTGGAACGCATCGTGCTTCGATTGCCAATGGTTTGCAGAAAACGACGCCGGCTTGCCGCGCCGCCAGGTTTTTTCGGAAGTCGCATGTGGCGGCCAGGGATCACTCGTTGGATTGAGGAGACTTTCGACGAATCGAGCGACCGGGATTGACTTGGCCCCGACGACTTCCACATCGCCGCACTTGTAGCGTGGTCCCTCGACAATCGTCGCGACGACTGCGGGACGCTCTTCGTCGAAGTGAACGGTCACCTGGGGATAGGGAAAACCCGAGTTGAGATAGCCTTCGGCAAGTCGCTGCTCCAAAAGCCGTCGAAACGCTTTCGCGTCAGCCTTGGGATGTCCGGCCAGGAGTAGATCAACGTCGTAGCGCAGGGCGGATCGCAGTCCCTTGGCATCGAACGTTTCGTTTCCGACAAACTGGATGCGATCCGGATCACCATGTTCACCGACCAAATCCGGGACGGCCGCTGTTACGGGTGATGCCATCAGTAGAAGTGAGGTCAGCCAGAGCCAGATCGACGAGCGCATGTGCGACTCCCTTGCCATGAATCGGAATCCCATCCGAACCGGATTTGTAGCATAAGCGAACGACAATATCTGCTCGTTTCAACGACATCAGCGATTCCGTAACAAGGACCACCGTTCACAACGCTCGGTCGCTACGTTACAACGGTGGCCCCGATTCGATAGTCGGAGTCTGAAGATTTGCTCTGACCCTGTGCGAATGAGTTGATGTCGCTACGTATTTCCAATCTGCAATTGTCCGTGCTGGTTCCTGAATCGGAGCTGCCGAAGCACCTTGCGCAACGTCTCGGCGTTTCCCCGGACTTGTTGACGCGTTGGCGAGTGCTGAAGAAGAGCCTGGACGCGCGATCGCATTCCGATCTGAAATACGTTTACACCAGCCTGGTTGATCTGCCGGACGACGTGCTGAAAACGGATGCCGTTCAAAAGCGATTGAAAGATGGTGTCCAGCATTTCGCTCCGCCCGTGTTTGACGATCCGACGGCTGGCGGGACGCCCTTGGAGCACCGACCCGTCGTGATTGGCTCTGGACCGGCCGGATTGCTGGCGGGGTATTACCTGGCGTGGAAGGGATACCGTCCGCTGATCCTGGAGCGCGGCCCCGCCGTGAAGGAGCGCGTCCCCGCTGTTCGTGATTTCGATCGTGGCGGCAAGTTTGATCGTGAGAACAACTACCTGTTCGGTGAAGGTGGGGCGGGATGCTTCAGCGATGGAAAACTAACGTGTCGGCTGGAAGGGCCCGATGTCGAATGGGTGCTGGAACGATTCGTGGAATGTGGCGGTCGGTCGTCGATCGTCTACGAGAATCGGCCACATCTGGGCAGTAACAAGCTACCGATGATCTGCCGCAACTTTCGGCGGAAGATCGAAGCCCTGGGAGGGGAGTATCGGTTCAATTGCCGGATGGACGGCTTCGACATTCGCGACGGGCGAGTCTGTGGGGTTCATACTTCCAGCGGTTACCTGGCGACGAATCACGCGGTGCTGGCGATTGGACATAGTGCCCGCGACACGTATGAGATGCTGCATGAGTTGGGCGTTCCGTTGCAGCAGAAGGCGTTTCAATTGGGACTGCGGATTGAGCAACCTCAGTCGCAGATCAATGGGCACAAGTATGGTCGCCCAGAATACCTGTCGCTGCTGGGTGCCGCCGATTACACACTGACGGCCCGCGGTGAGAAGGACGTGTTTACATTCTGTATGTGTGCGGGTGGGATCATCATTCCGAGTATCAGTGAACCCGAAATGTTCTGCTCGAACGGAATGAGCAACTCGCGGCATGACACGCCGTTCGCGAATAGCGGAGTGATGGTCACATTAGAACCGTCCGAGTTTGGTGGCTCGCATCCATTGGCAGGGATGCACCTGCAGCAGAAATACGAAGCGGAAGCGTTCCGGATCGGCAGCGGAAACTATCTTTGCCCGATTCAGAGTGCTCAGGATTTTCTGAAGCAACGGACTCCGAATCCGGCGACGAAGCTCGACTGCTCGTACGAGCGAGGCGTGATTCCGGCGAGCTTGGATCGAGTGCTACCGCCCATTGTGGCAAACGCGATTCGGAAGAGCCTGCCATTGATGGATCAGAAACTTCGCGGCGACTTCCTGAAGCATGCGATTCTGGTGGGACCTGAAATGCGCGGCAGTTCACCGATTCGTATCGATCGCGATCTTGCGACGCGGGAGTGCCCCAATATTGTGGGGCTGTATCCTGTGGGTGAAGGGGCGGGCTATGCCGGTGGAATCGTCAGTGCTGCAGTGGATGGGTTGCGTAGTGCGAGAGCGATTGTCAGCCAGTTTGCGCCGCTGGGTGTGCTGTGAGCACGGCTTTAAACAATAAGTCTCATCAGTCGCATCAGTCCTATTTCGAAGGGACTTAGGAACGCATGGGACCGATGTGATCGGAGAGAAGATCACAGTCGTCTAAGACAGTCGGGTGACGTGCCATGTTACCAGGGGCAGGGCTTTCCAGAGGACGTAGGCGACCGGACCGGCATAGAGGACGCTATCGATCAGGTCGAGTAAGCCGCCGAAGCCGGGTAGCAGCCGGGCTGAGTCTTTTTTGCCAACATCGCGCTTGATCAAAGATTCGCTGAGGTCGCCGATGAGACCGGTGACTCCCAGGATCAAGCCGTAGACGGATGAACTCAGCCAGTCGGGTGGTGTCCAGTGTTCTCCGCGCGGCGCAAACAGCGGAGTCGCAAAGTACAACCAGAGGACTGCGCTGACCGCGGAGCCGACCAAGGCACCAACGCCACCGGCCCATGTCTTACCTGGGGACAGCAGCGGGACCATTTTGCGTTTGCCGAACAGGCGACCGAGGAAGTACGCGCCCACATCTCCCCCTTTGGTGACGACCAAGAGCGAGCCCAGCACGAGATAGCCAGCGTCTGCACCGGCAACCCAGCGCAACTGCGAGACAACGCCCAGCAGCACGCCGATGTAACTGACAATCAACAGTTCAGCGCCTAGTGTTTCCATACTCGCGCCAGGTTCGCGATAGCGATAGGTGGCCAGCAGGAACATGGCCAGCACTGTCAGCGAATACGCCAACATGACTTGAGCAAGGGTATTGTCATCGGAAGGGATGCGGATCGGCATATGTCCGAAACGTCCCCACCAGGCAGCAGCGGCAACCAAGACGCACGACGCGCAGACGATGACGCGGTTCGGTGTAAACGAGCGCGTCCACAGCAGATCGACCATTTCATTGGCACCGCGCAGCGCGAGTGCGATGACCAGCACGAGTAACACGGGAGCTTGATCGCCCCACCATGCGTCTAACCAGAACAGCCCGAAGAAGGCCGGAATCAGCACAGCGGAGACGGCAAGACGCCAACGGAGCATGGTAAGAAGTTGTTTACGATCTTGATTTGCAGACGCGGCCCAAAATTATCTGCCTATTGATACCGGACTTCTAGCTCGATAAGCCACCGAAACGACGGTCTCGGGCCGCAAAATCTTGAAATGCTTTGTGGAGATCTTCGATGCCAAATTCAGGCCAGCAGCGTTCGGTGACCCAAAGTTCGGCGTAACTGATCTGCCAGAGCAGGTAATTACTGATTCGCATTTCGCCAGCGGTTCGAATGACCAGATCCGGGTCAGACATGCCTGCCGTGTACAGATGGCTGGCATAGACCTCTTCAGTGATCTCTTCTGGTTTGAGGCGACCAGCGGCGACTTCGTCGGCGATGGCGCGAGCGGCATCAACAAGTTCACCGCGACTGCCGTAGTTGACGGCCAGGCACAGCCGCATTCCGGTATTATCGCGACTGACATCACACGTACGGGCAATTTCGTTCAGAACGCCGTCACCCAGCCCCTGGCGGCGACCGATGACTGCAAACCTGAGGTTCTGGCGGATGATCTCGGCCCGCTCTTCGATCAAGTATTGCTCAAGCAATTGCATGAGCAGCTTCAATTCCAGCGGTGGCCGCTTCCAGTTTTCGCTGCTGAAGCAATAGAGCGTAAGTTGTTCGAGCCCCAGGCGCGAGCACTGCTCGACAATCGTGCGGACGGTCGAAACCCCGCGACGGTGGCCTTCGATACGTGGTAACCCACGCGATTGCGCCCAACGTCCGTTGCCATCCATGATGATGGCAACGTGCCGTGGCAGACGATCAACTCGAAGACCGAGGGCCTGGACCTGTTCTGCCGTGAAGGGATCATCAGCCGATCGACGCGGCGAATTGGCCGGTTGGTGTCCACTCTGATTCAGCGCGGCATCTTCAGCGGCCGTTGTTGAATTCGGAGTCGACTCCATTTGCGGCCTCATCCCGACGCATCGTGCCAGGCGCAGTTCGCGACGGCACGATCAGGCCATCGGGATCAAGCGCGAATCTTCATCTTCAAAAGTGAAATCATCGTCGAACGCATTGCAACTGGAACTGGCTGCAAAATCAATGTCGCAGTCATTGTCGTCGGAAGAAAGATACAAGACTTCTTCGCGATAGGAAGGCGAGGCATCGGGATCGATGATCGCCAATCGCACGCAGTCACCCTGGACTTCCAGGACATTGACCTGCACGGTCTGGCCAATCACTAAACCCTCTTCGATACCACGCGTATAGACTCGCATCGCGCGCCCTCAATGACTTTGTTCGTTCAGATGTGCTTCGACTACTCGGAGTCGATCATGGGGCGACATTCTGCCGAGCAACCATAACGAGAGCAAGTAGAAAAATGTGACTTCGTGAAACTGAGAAACGAGAGACTTGCATCTCTTGACAGAATGGGTCCACGCATGACATCAGCATCCTTCAACTTGACGTCGAAAAGTGTATTGCAAATGCGTCAGCATGACAGCGAAGAATGACCATGATGAGACAACAGATGACGTTCACGTCACACTGGCCGGACGTGATCGAGATGACCGCAACCAAGTGATCGTGATGCTCGATGGCCGTCGCCGCCTGATCATCAGGATCACTCCGATTTGCCTGTTTTACAGCCTTATTTTCATTTCATGAAGTTATGAGGGAGTTCACCATGAAGCTTGTGATTCATCCTGCTGTTGATCAATCGCGATTGAACCGCATTCGAAACGAGGTGCCGTCGATGCAGGTTGTGAATGCCAGCAACGTGGACGAAGCGATGCGAGAGATCGTCGACGCGGAGGCCTTCTTCGGCAAGTTGACATTGCCGTTGCTGTCGTGTGCGACGAAGCTGCGCTGGGTTCAATCACCAACTGCAAGTCTGGAACATTATTTATTTCCAGAACTTGTTGCGCATCCCTGCCTGTTGAGCAACATGCGTGGCTTGTTCTCCGATGTCATTGCCGATCACGTCATGGGATTCGTGTTGTGCTTTGCCAGAAACCTTCATGTTTATTTCAGACAGCAGCAGGCTGGCCAATGGTCACCCGTGGGAGATGGTGGTTATGTCACCGACTTTGTCAGCACTCCCGGCACGGTCTCTGGAATGGATCGCGCGCATCAGCATCTTTCCGACTGTTCGCTGGGCGTCGTTGGCGTCGGGCATATCGGCGCTGAGATCCTGCGTCGGGCTCACGCCTTTGGAATGAAGCTGAGAGGGGTTGATCCCGTCCATCGCAGTGTTCCTGGCGCACTTGATAATGTCTGGCCCGTGGAGCGACTTGGCGAACTGCTGGCGGAAAGCGATTACGTCGTGATCGCTGCCCCCCACACGCCTGAGACCGAAAAGCTATTCAATCGACAACGGATTCAGCAGATGAAGCCGACAGGGATTCTGATCAACATCGGACGAGGGGCGATTGTGGACCTGGCGGATCTGGTCGCGGCACTTCAAGCGAAAGAAATCGCTGGGGCGGCGCTGGATGTTTGTGAAGTAGAACCGCTACCGCCGGAGCATCCGTTATGGGCCATGCCGAACGTCATCATCACTCCCCATGTCGCAGCGGCATCGACGCACGTTGCCGAACGACACCTGGAGACGCTACTGGAGAATCTCCGCCGCTTCGCAAATGGCCAGCCACCAGCAACTTTGGTCGACAAGCACAAGTGGTATTGATGCATCGCTGTTTGGTGATGAGGGCGTTCTAACCGTTGCAGGCGGAATCGTCTCGCACAGGCGGGAGGTTTTACGCAGGCGGCAGGCTTTCGCTAAGCAGCCGATTCCCCAGTCGCCGATAGTTCTCACTGGAAACTCCAAGGATGAATTACGCCTCTTGATGTGCTGCTGTGACTATGAATACTGCCATGATGGTCACCCGTGTTTCACTGCTGTTGGTCGTGACGGGACTGTTCGCCGGCATGTGGTCGGCGGACAGCCCGGACCTGTCACCTGCTGAAAAGCAACTGGCGCGTCGCGAGTCGACGCCGCGCTTGCTGCTGCAGGCAGCCAAGTCATCGCCGAACGTGATCAGAACCGTTTCGCAGTCGGACCAGCGGTCAACGATCCCTCTGCCCGCAGGGATCGAAGGGGGAACCTATCTGGTCGTTGACCAGACCGGGGTGACTCAGCGGTTGACGATTGAGGCTCGCAACACCTCTGCGTCAACCAATTTTGCCGCCATCGATCAATACACGGTGCGCCAAGGTGATCAGCGGTGGCACTTTATTCGGTTGGACGCGGTGTCGGACCGCAAGGTGGCTCAGCCGACGCAGCCAGCGCGTGCGGTAGACCTGCGGTAATCGTCGGGAACCGCAGCGCGACCTGCAGTTCTTCTCGCAGACGTTTGTTGCAGCACCTTTTGTTGATACCGCCCGATCCGCGACTGGGGCTGCTACCTGGATCGAAACGAGGCGGCGGAGCCCCGACCAGCGAGGCGAGCAGACCGTAGTACTCGGCTCGCGAGATTGGCTGGTCGTCGCTCACGAGGTAGGTCTGGCTTTCCTTGCCGTGAAGTTCGCAGGCGACAACAGCGGCGGCCGCATCGTCAACGTGAATCAGATTCAGCCACTCGGTGCCGCTACCAGATAGCAGTTCGCCCGATCGGAGAGTCTCGATTCGCGACAGCAGTCTGTCGGGGCCATAGATGCCAGACAGTCGGAGAATGTTGGCCTGCGCGACGCTGGCGCTATCGGGAATCGCCGACGTCAGCCAGCGTTCCGCCTCCAGGCAACTGATGCCGCCCGGTTGAACGGGGAGACAATCCGATGTTTCATCGACCCATTCGCCGGCGGATTGTCCGTAGACGCTGCTGCTGGAGATGTAAACCAGACGGTCCGCTTTGGCAACTCGCGCGAGCACGTTCTGCAATCCGGTGAGCTGGACCTGCTGACGAGTTCGCCCGGAAGCCTTATCGTATCCAACCGCGAACAGGATGGTCTCGACGGCTGGCAATTCAGGGAGCGCTGCCAAGTCACAGAGATCGCCGATGATCGGAGTGATTCCACGACGAGAGAGCTCGGTCGCTCGTTCCAACGATCGAGTCAGCGCATGAACCTGATGTCCCTGTGCGATCCAAATGTCTGCGATTCGGCCACCCAGGTAACCGCAACCAATGATGAGCTTCTGCATCAGGCTCTCAAACTAAGTGACTTATCTTTTGATGGTCGGAGCAAGAAACTCTGGCGATGACAAGACCAGTGCCAGGAATGCTGACACCTCGGGAACCACGTCATCTCCGCCGACCTGTCGCAGGACGATGAAATCGCCTGCCACCAGCAAGGTCTGAAGCCAGCGGATCTTGTCGAGTACCTGGTGCCGAAACCTGGTGAGTTGGTCGCCCGTCAGGTCGTGTCGAAGCAACGCCGTTTCCGTGGTGGATCGTTCGCGCCGCAACTGCGCGACCGCATCACCTTGAGTCCGATAGAGCAATCCTTCGACATA
Source organism: uncultured Schlesneria sp. (assembly GCA_966211735.1). GTDB lineage: Bacteria > Planctomycetota > Planctomycetia > Planctomycetales > Planctomycetaceae > Schlesneria. The sequence goes on along the minus strand of CBIHQO010000077.1, from coordinate 1,390 downwards.
TCCCCGGCGAAAACGGCCGACCTCATCGAATTGATACATCAGGTCCTGACCAAAATAGATCGATAGCCAGCCGACTGCTCGAAACCCAATCACGAGATTGTCCGATTCGGGATTCGGTTTGATTTCGACTCGCCGGATCAGAGCGACTGCTTCCGCCAGCAGATCCTCACGGTCACCTTCATTTGTTGCCATATCTCGATAGGAACTCCCGAAATTGATCGAAAAATGAGGGGAACCAGGCTCGTGTCATTCTAGAAATCACGGGACGGTATGATATGCTTGCGACAGCACTTTTCGTAAAACAGCTCGTTCTGGTCTCCCCTCAACAGGAAGTGCTGTCATTTCTGGACAACCTTTCACTCGCCAATAAGATTAAAGCTGCCGGTTCAAGCAGCTCGTCATTCCACATCGCCTCTACGGCCTACCATGAGATCTCGCATGAGCACCACGACGGTTGACTTGTCAGATCCGATGTCATCGGCAGAATTCGCGGCAGTGGATGCCGACCGGCTGGGCGAAATTGCCGCTCGTCATCAACGCCTGGCCGAATTCCTGCGTCAAGAGGACTTCGCGGCAGTGCTGCTGCAGCAACCGGCAAACTTTACCTGGTTCACCGCGGGTGGATCGAACGAGCGTGGTGGCGCAACGGGAACCACGGGTTCACTGTTCGTAACCACGGAAGCTCGCGTGATCGCCTGCACCAATGTGGACACGCCTCAGTTCTTTGAGTCGGAAGTCTGCAACATGGGCTTCCAACTGAAGGAACGCCCCTGGACCGAGCCGCGTTCGGTGATGCTGTCGGATCTCTGTCGAGGTCGCCGCGTCGCCAGTGATTCGGGATTTCCCGGGACGACGGATGTCTCCTTGCGGTTGCCAGGCCTGCGGTTGCCACTGTCGGAATACGAGAAGACTCGGATTCGAACTGCAGCGAAGTTACTGACGCATGCCGTCGAGGCGACTGCGCGCGGGATGACCAAAGGGCGGACGGAAGCGGAAATCGCCGGGGAGGTGTCTCACCGCTTGTTCAAGCATGGGGTTCACCCGGAACGCATTCAAGTCCTGGGTGACGGGCGCGGTTCCCGGTTTCGGCGGTGGAATTTTGATGACTCGCCGGTCCAACACTACTGCACGATCTCGGCGGTGGGGCGTTACTGCGGCATGTATGTGGGTGCGGCACGTACGGTGTCGATCGGCCACCCTCCCGATTCGTTGCTGAAAGCCTTTCAGCCCGCGGCGCTGATCGCTGCGACGGGGATCTACTTCTCACAACCGGAATGGGAATTATTCGAAGTCTGGAATCGTGTCCATCGTCTGTACGAGAAATCGGGCGTGGAATCGGAGTGGAGACTGGCGGACCAGGCCGAGGTCGTGGAATACGAGTTTGGTGCCG